>NZ_CAPG01000069.1:0-32014 GCF_000321185.1 Bacillus sp. AP8 | reverse complement strand
GCCTCTTTACGTAATTAGAAAGGAACCTGTAACAATGTCTAGCTTCAGCATATAACTCCTCGAGGTAATAAGCCAATCCGTCCAGAAGGTTAAAGAACATCTAGTCTGTTTATCTAATGTTGGTCGGGACTGAACGAGGTGCTTGCGCTTTTCTTAAGAAATGAACTTTCTCTTCATATTGCTTTTCCAAATTAGTATTGGAGCGTATAATAAAATTTAGTGAAAAGTGTCAACTTTCTATTAATAAGGTGAAAGCATAGTATCATAAGGGGGAACTATACATGAATACCGAAACATTTCAACAAAGCATGTATCAGCTAATTGTGGAAACTTCAACAAACTTGCCAAAGGATGTTAGACGTGCTTTACAACAAGCAAAGAAAAAAGAAATTGCTGGTACACGCTCAGCAATGAGTCTAGCTACAATTGCGGAAAATATCAATATGGCCGATGAAAATGTATCACCAATATGTCAGGATACAGGACTACCGACTTTTAAAATAAAAACTCCAATTGGCGTAAATCAACTTGAATTAAAACAAGCTATTTATGATGCAATGGTACAAGCTACAAAGGACGGTAAAATGCGTCCAAACTCAGTTGATTCTTTAACGGGAGAAAACAGTGGAAACAACTTAGGAATAGGTGTACCGGTTATTAAGTTTGAACAATGGGAAAAGGATTATATCGATGCTCGTCTTATCTTAAAGGGCGGCGGATGTGAGAATAAAAATATTCAGTATAGTTTACCATGTGAATTAGAAGGTCTTGGACGCGCAGGTCGTGATTTAGACGGTATTCGCAAATGTATTATGCATTCTGTATATCAGGCGCAAGGACAAGGATGTAGCGCTGGATTTATCGGAGTAGGGATTGGTGGAGATCGTTCATCAGGATATGATTTAGCGAAAGCTCAATTATTCAGAAGTGCAGACGATGTAAATCCAAACGAAGATCTTCGTAAATTAGAAGAATATGTAATGGAGCATGCGAATGAGTTAGGAATTGGTACAATGGGCTTTGGAGGAGAAACCTCACTATTAGGCTGTAAAATAGGTGTGATGCATCGTATTCCAGCAAGCTTCTTTGTGTCCGTTGCTTATAACTGTTGGGCATTCCGTCGTTTAGGAATGAATATTGATGCAACTACTGGTGAAATTAAAGAGTGGTTATATCAAGAAGGAGAAAAAATTAATCTTGTTACTGAAGAAGATCGTGCAGACGCTCCAAAAGAATCTGCTGAAATCGTTTTAGAAGCTCCTATTACAGAAGAAAAAATCCGATCTTTAAAAGTTGGAGATGTTGTTAAGATTAGTGGAATGATGTATACAGGCCGTGACGCGATTCATAAATATTTATCAGATCATGATGCACCAATCGATTTAAATGGTCAAATTATTTACCATTGTGGTCCAGTAATGCTTAAAGATGAAGAAGGAACATGGCATGTAAAAGCAGCAGGTCCAACGACAAGTATTCGTGAAGAACCTTATCAAGGAGATATCATGAAAAAATTTGGTATTCGTGCTGTAATGGGTAAAGGTGGTATGGGTGCAAAAACATTAGCAGCCCTAGAAGAACACGGTGGAGTATATTTAAATGCAATCGGTGGAGCTGCACAATACTATGCGGACTGCATTAAGTCTGTTGAAGGTGTAGATCTAATGCAATTTGGTATCCCAGAAGCTATGTGGCATTTAAAGGTAAAAGACTTCAAAGCGGTTGTTACAATGGATTCTCATGGAAATAGTCTTCATAAGGATGTTGACAAATCATCATTAGAAAAACTAACAGAATTTGCAGAGCGAGTATTTTAATAGATTAGTAATAGTTCATAAATAAATGAAAGGGGCCGTTCTCAAAAATGATAAAAACTCACTTTTGAGTGGCCTCTTCGCTTTATCTAACTTTTTTTATATGTTTTGTTTTTTTGCGCGCTTTATTAGGGTGATTTACAATATTTTTGCTCCTATATTATAAAATGAAAAATATAAATAAAGGATACAAAGGAAGAGGGTACCCAACCAAATCATGTTTTTGGGGACACCCTCTTTTTTGTGTCTAGACATCAGATTATTTTGTTGGTTTTTATCTAATTTCTTTTTTGAAAAAATGGAGAGAGTTAGATGGATAAAGGAAAATGCCACAGTTAAAAATAAAATACATTGAATTGTACTCATGATTTTCTATTCTTTTCAAATAATAATCATATGACTGTTAGGAGAAAGGATTGTAAATTATGAAAAAAGCATGCGTGATATTACTTTCAATTATTATCAGTTTTTCTTTCGTAAATATTACTTCGGCTGAACTCTCAAATAAGCCTTATGGATGGGGGTTCGTCAAAAGTAAAAATGGTGTTCCTGCTGATGCTGGTGCAGAGTTAAATGCTATTGTTAATAATCATGGTGCCGTATATAAGGATGAGACCAACGAAAAAGTTTTGTATATAACCTTTGATAACGGCTATGAAAATGGGTATACAGGACAATTTTTAGATGTGTTAAAAAAACATAAAGTACCAGGAATCTTTTTTGTTACGGGTCATTATTTAGAATCAGCACCTGAACTTGCTAAAAGAATGGTAAAAGAAGGACATCTTATTGGAAATCATTCTTGGCACCATCCTGATTTAACCACATTATCTAAGGATAAAATTGTTGACGAATTAAATTCTGTTCGAAAAAAGACTGAAGAATTAACTGGTCAAACAGGGATGCAGTACTTGAGACCTCCTCGAGGGATTTTTAGTGAAAGAACGATTGAAATAGCAAATAAAGCCGGTTATGTACATATTTTTTGGTCATTAGCGTATAAGGATTGGGATGTGAAAGCACAAAAGGGACCCGGTTATGCGTATGATAATATCATGAGACAAGTACATCCGGGAGCTATCATGCTCATTCATACAATTTCAAAAGATAATGCGGATGCACTAGATCGAGTGATTGTGGATTTGAAAAAGCAAGGTTATGTATTTAAAAGTATAGATGATCTAATTATGAAAAGAGAGATGAACAATTTAGGAATGTAATAGCTAAGCAAAGAAAAAAGGAAGCACCAGCCTCCTTTTTTTCTTTGCTTTATTTTTTTTGTCCCATTTTTTGTTTTATTTCTAAAAACTCATTTTTAATTTTGGCTTTATATTCAGCGACTTTTGCTTGTCTTGATTCTGTGCGCTTTTCTTTTATTTTCTCTTTTGTCTGTCTTTCAAGCTCTTTTTGTAGTTCGTTAGCATGTTCAACTTCTTCTTGAATAAAGCTAGCATCATAGCGAACAGTTACGGCGTCATAAGGCTCGATTGTTCGATCATAAGAAGCTTCTGTCTCTTCCTGAACAACTGCCATAATAACAACATCACCATCTTTTAATCGAGATGTAACGGATGCTAGTAGGCTATCTTCTTCCTCTACGTCCGTAGAATCAATGGCAGCCCCTATAACGGAACCCAGACCTAATCCTAATAAAACGCCTACTGGACCACCAAGAATACCGACTAATCCACCGATTAAACCACCTTTCCAAGTGTCATCGATGGTTTGTTTTCCCGTATCAAATCCATCTTTAAACAATATTTGTCCATCTACTTTTTTTAATATCGCTACTTGTGAAAAAGTAATTTTTTCATCAAAAGTACTTAGTTTTTTTAAATCAGATAAGGCTTGATAAGCTTCACTCTCAATGTTGAAATAGCTTACTACAATATTTTCCATTGTTCATTCCTCATTTCTGTTATTTAGATAGTTGCATCGACTAACTTGTGAAGTGTATGACTTCCTATTGTTAAGTATAAAAAAGAGGAAAAAGGGAATTGTGAATTTAATAGTAATTTTTTATAAAATTTTAAAAAATACATCACTATAATCCTTTTGGAGATCACTATGTATTTTCATTTCTTAGTAAAATAACTCTTATAAAAGTGTTATAATACGTAAAAGATTGGAAGGAGTACATCTATATGTGGAAGGAAATAAAAAACGTTTCTGCACCCTATCATTTTGAAGCGGTATTAGATCGATTATCTCTAGATCCATTGCAAACAATAAATATGGATGAAAGAACTATAAAAGTTCCCTTATATATAGATGGAAATCCAGAAATAATTACAATTACAGCGATCGGAACAATCAATCAGCCAGCTTTTGAAATAAGTGGTCCAGCTCAACAAACAAAAGATAAGGTGATGCAGAGAATAAGTAGAATATTTCATTGGCATATACCATTAGCGAATATAGAGCAGCATTTTAAAGATACCACATTGAAAAGTCTGTTTGAGATTCATCGTGGAACAGCGATTGTATTAGATTTTGACTACTTTGGTAGCTTAACTAAGTCCATTATTCATCAACAGTTAAACTTGAAATTTGCTTATGTGCTAACAACTAGATTTGTGCAAACCTATGGTGAAAAAATAGATGGAGTTTGGTTCTATCCCAAGCCAGAAAAAGTAGCAAAATTAACAGTTGAAGAATTAAAAGAATTGCAGTTTAGTGGAAGAAAAGCTGAATATGTAATTGGTCTTGCTAATGAGATTGTACAAGGAAATTTAGATTTAGAAGGCTTACTGAATGTAAACGATGAAGAAGTAATTGAAATCTTAACGAGGGTAAGAGGAATAGGGAAATGGACAGCTGAAAGTTTTCTATTGTTCGCATTAGGTCGTACTAATATTTTCCCAAAAGCGGATATTGGAATTCAAAATGCTATTAAAAATATATTACATTTACCCGAAAAACCTACTATCGATCAAATGCTGTCATATAGTAAACAATGGGAGCCTTATTTAAGCTATGCTTCCTTATATTTATGGCGTAGCACAGAAAAACGGAGTGAAAATAAATGAAAAAACAACAAGAAATGACGTTAAGTCTTGGACAAACATTTCCATTAACAATAAAAAGACTAGGGATAAATGGCGAAGGTGTTGGTTATTTTAAAAGGGGTGTAGTATTTATCCCGTGGGCTCTTCCAGGAGAAGAAGTTGTCGCTGAAGTAACGAAAGTACATCCTAAATTTGCTGAAGCAAAAGTTAAAAAGATACGAAAAGCATCAAAGCATCGTGTGAACCCACCTTGCCCTGTATATGATCAATGTGGAGGCTGTCAAATTCAGCACTTAGATTATGCCGAGCAGCTTAAAGAAAAGCAAGATATTGTGAAGCAAGCTTTTGAAAGATATACATCATATAAAATGGATGATTTAAAAATTCAAGAAACGATAGGTATGGACAAGCCGTGGCATTATCGTAATAAGAGTCAGTTCCAAGTAGGTGAAAAGGATGGGAAAGTTATTGCAGGTCTTTATGCATTAAACTCTCATCGCTTAATCGATATCCCAGAATGTATTGTTCAGCATCCAGCTTGTAATGAAGTAACAGTCACTGTGAAAAAAGCATTACAGGAACTAGGTGTACCTATTTATAATGAAAAGAAGAAATCAGGCATAGTTAAAACGATTATTGTACGTACTGGTTTTTCTACAGATGAGGTTCAAGTAGTAATTGTCACAGTTTCAGAAAAATTACCAAAGAAAAACCAGTTGATAAATATGATTATGGATAAACACCCAGAAGTAAAGTCCATTATTCAAAATGTAAACAAAAAAGATACTTCGTTAATTTTTGGAGAAAAATCCATTCATTTAGCTGGTGAAAATATTATTAAAGAAACACTTGGTGATTTAGCATATGAATTGTCGGCACGTACGTTTTTTCAATTAAATCCAATTCAAACTGTAAAATTATACGATGAAGTGAAAAAAGCGGCTGCTCTAACAGGAAATGAAAATGTTGTGGATGCCTATTGTGGAGTTGGAACAATTGGTCTTTGGTTAAGCGATGAGGCAAAAGAAGTACGTGGCATGGATGTTATTAAAGAGTCCATTGATGATGCGAAGCAAAACGCAGCTCGTCATGGGAAAAAGAATGTGAAATATGAAGTAGGTAAAGCGGAGAATGTCTTACCTCGTTGGATTAAAGAGGGGTGGAAACCAGACGTTTTAATAGTTGATCCTCCAAGAAGTGGTTGCAATCAATCATTATTAACTACGATTTTACGAGCGAAATCTAAAAAAATCATTTATGTATCATGTAATCCTTCTACATTAGCGAAAGATGTACAGGAATTAAGTAAACTTTATAAAGTGAAGAATATTCAACCAGTTGACATGTTCCCGCAAACTTCGCATGTGGAGTGTGTCGCAGAACTTGTATTGAAATAAGGCAGTTGCCCTCTTTTTGGGCGCTGCTTTTTTATGTTTCCTGTATTAAAAATCCTTCGGGGACTTTTTATATGGAACTTAATTGGAAAAATCTTATATCAGCATATGTGATTAGCACACGGATTAATTCATCCGTTTCTTTTCTAGGAAAGGAACTAGTTTATATATTGATTATATATGAAGCGCACCTATGCTTAACACTGATAATAAGGTGGTTATTTCTAAAGGTTTTCCAAAAGTTTCGCGACTTTTTGGAGACATTTATTTAGTGTTTATTTTAAGTTGTTTAAAAGAATAAAATTTTATTTTACATCAACATAAAATATTTTGTCAATAATTAATTTGTAAAATTATCAAAAAATGTTATGATAGTCTTACAATTGTTTTTTTTTAATCGTATTTCAAATTCTGTTGGGCTTTTTTGTAGATGAAATTCGGATACGTTTTTTATATCCTTTTTTAACGAAGAAAAATATCCAAACAGTTGTGTAAGCTTTAAAGTAAGTTAGTTGAATAAAATCATCAATATCCTATTTATTAGTAACCGAGTTTTTATTCTGCGAGGAGGACTTGAATAATGAATCTAATCAATAAGAAAGTTACACACAAGCGTTTTGGCATAGGTAATATAGTTAAGCATAATGATTCTAGGATTGAAATACATTTCGCATCGGAAAATAAAAAGTTTATTTTCCCTGATGTATTTAGCGAGCATCTAAAACTACATGATAAAAGTGATGCTAAGTCACTCGAAGAAATTCTACAAAAAAAGGAAAATGAACAAAAAGAGGAGGAATGGAAAAAGGAAGAGGAAAAAAAACTACAACGAAAAAAACTGGAACTTCGCTTAGAACACGAAAAACTTATGAAACATCATAAACTTCATCCCGAATCACAAATGGTTTTTTGGTGTGACACAGAAGAACAGAATAGTTCTTTTTCAGAGTGGAAGGTTTTTTCAGGCGTAATAAAAAGTGGTAATAACAAAGGGAAGCCGAACAAGCCGGTCCGCTTGTACCAAAATAGCGCTGTTCTTTTAACAGCAAGAGATTCCAGCATGCCTGAAAAAGACAGACGTATCTTAGGTGTCTATATGGTGAATGAAGGTTTTGTCGGTAAGCTTTCTGAAGATGGATATATTCCTGCTCATTCAAAATACAGACTCCAACTTACAGAGCAGGAATCGGATCAGTTGCTTTTCTGGGAATATTATGTGAATGAAAAATCCCCAGAAAAAGTGACATGGAATACAGGTAAATACCGTTATTTTGATAATTCATGGATGGCTCAAATTTTACTTGTTATTATTTCGCTGAAAAGTGACCCAAAGGAACGAGAGCTAGCACAACAATTTTTTGAACATTTCTGTAAAATGAATCGGATAACAGAACAAGAGTTACCAGAGCCTAATGGCGCATTAATGCGTATTAAGACCTTAGCCTAAAGATCAGTGAAGCGAATAAGAAAAAGGATTTCACTAAAATTGGACACGAGCATATATAATTAAACCCACCAGCAACTCATGTGTTGCCACACAAAGTCCACACACGTGGAGTGTGCCGTAAAACTTGTTTTAAAATAAGGCAGTCAGCCCCCTAATTAAGGGGGGCTGACTTTTTGTGTTTCTTGGAAAGGATTTACGAAACTGTATTGAATATGAATACTGCCATCCATTGTACAGATGATTCTGTTTACTAATGAATGAAATACTTGTAAGAAAGCTCAATAGTTTTTTAAGTTTTTGCTGGAATGTATGGAATAATGCTCCTCCATACATTCATTTAAAATAGCTTTCTTAAAAATCTTCCGACGGCTGTAAAGAGCTCTCTATAGTCTGCTTAAAACCTTCTTATATAAAAAATATAGCTGTCAAAATAGGTGGCTTTTTAATTTTTGAATATACGATATAAATGAGTTTTATTTTATTACTTTAATACGTTAAATTACCAAACAATACTATTTCTAAGTTATTTACAATTTTAAAGGTTTGATTATATAATGTATAAATATTATATTGATATAATTAATATTCATAGAGTAGGAGAGTAACTTATGGAATTAATAGGAATTTTAATTATCATAGTAGGCTTTGCTTTGAAGTGGGATACTATCGCAGTAGTTGTTATAGCGGGTATCTCTACTGGATTAGTAGCAAAGATGAATCCTATTGAAATATTGGATACACTGGGTGCTGCCTTTGTATCAAATCGTGTAACATGTTTATTTTTAATCACACTTCCTGTTATTGGGTTGAGTGAAAGGTATGGATTGAAGGCGAAAGCAGTTATGCTAATTAAGAAAGCAACAAGTTTATCAGTTGGTAAACTATTGAGTGGCTATACTTTAATAAGAAAAATAACGATTGGAATGGGAGTAACGCTTGGGGGACATCCACAATTCGTTCGACCACTGGTTAGTCCAATGGCTGAAGGTGCAGCTATTGCTAAGTATGGAGAAAAAATAGAAGAAAAAGATATAGAAAAGATAAGAGCGTATTCTGCGGCATCTGATAATATCGGTAACTTCTTTGCACAGAATATATTCATGGCAAATGCAGGTGTACTTTTAATTGCTTCTACATTAGAAGGAATCGGCATGCCGATAGATACACTGCAAGTTGTCAAAGTGGCAATTCCAGTAGCTGTCATTTCATTTGTGCTGTGGGTCATTCAAAATATGTTGTTTGATAAAAGGCTTAAGCAAAAATATGCTACTAAAGAAAATGAAAAAATTAGAGGTGATCAATAATGGATATTACACAAATCTCTAATTTGTTATTAGAAATATTTTATATAATCATCGGTTTATTCATGGGGATCACAATGGTATTCACGATCAAAGATAGAAACCATAAAACAAGAATCGGTACAGCTTTATTCTGGGGTATTCTTGCTGTAATTTTCATTCTAGGAAATTATATTCCAAGTACGATTGTCGGTTTATTAGTCGTTGTGATTGCTATTTTATCAGCAACAAAGCAAATCAATATTGGTACGTTTAAGCAGTTAGATGATACATTTGCAACTTTAAAAGCCGAAAAATTAGGTTTGAAAATCTTCATCCCATCTCTATCCATTGCAATTATCGCGATGCTTGTAGCATCTTTCACGGACTTTCCGGGTACGGTTGCGATTGGTATTTCAGCATTGTGTGCTCTAGCACTGACGTTCATCATCACTAAAGCAAAACCAAAAGAGTTATTGGAGGATTCAAACAGAACGTTCCAATCGATTGGGTCATTTGCTATTCTTCCTCAATTATTGGCTTCTTTAGGTGTGTTATTTACAACTGCGGGAGTAGGCGATAAAATTGCTTCTATCATTTCAAATGTAATCCCGACAGGTAACGCCTTGATTGGGGTAGCAACATACTGTATCGGTATGGCATTATTTACAATCATCATGGGTAATGCATTTGCGGCATTCGCTGTTATTACGGTTGGTATTGGTGTACCGTTCGTATTCAGCATCGGTGGAGATCCTGTAATCTGTGGAACGCTTGCTCTAACAGCAGGATACTGTGGAACATTATTAACACCAATGGCTGCAAACTTCAATATGCTGCCGGCCGTATTGCTTGAAATGAAAGATAAAAACGCAGTCATTAAAGTGCAAGCTCCTATAGCTTTAACATTGTTAGTTGTTCATATTTTCTTGATGTATGCTTTAGGATTTTAGGATTAAGAATATATTAAAATTTTTCAATAGGAGAACGAGCTATGAAAGTACTATTAACAGGATTTGATGCATTTGGCGGAGAGCCGGTTAATCCGGCAGAAGAAGCAGTTAAAATGGTTAGTGATCAGATAAACGGAGCTGAAGTAATTAAAGTTATTATCCCTACAGTTCAAACAAAATCCGTTCAGGCTATTGAAACTGCAATTGAAAAGCATAATCCGGATATTGTCATCTCGGTAGGTCAAGCGGGAGGAAGATTTGATATCACTCCTGAAAGAGTTGCCATTAATCTCGATGATTACAGAATTAAGGATAATGAAGGCAATCAGCCATTAGATACAGTTATACAAGCAGATGGGCAGCCGGCATACTTCTCGAACCTGCCAGTAAAAGCGATGGTTAAGCATATGAATGATCATAACATACCAGCAACGGTATCTTATACAGCGGGAACATTTGTATGCAACCATGTTATGTATGGCATTCTATACATGATCGATAAAAAGTACCCTCATATCAAAGGCGGATTTATTCACATTCCTTATATGACTTCGCAGGTTATGGATAAGAAAAACACGCCGTTCATGTCGTTGAATGATATTGTAAAAGGCTTGGAGCTTGCGATTGAAGCATGCATTATCAATGACAAGGATATTAAAGCAGTAGGCGGAGAAATCTGCTGATGAAAGCGATCAATCTTTTTGTTTATGGGAGTTTAAGAGAAGGTTTCTTTAATTACAATAAGTATTTAGACGGTAAGGTCATCGAGAAAAAGCATGCCAAGCTTGAAAATATGAAATTATATCATCTGCCATACAAAGGATATCCGGCTTTAACCTTCGGTGAAGATACAGTTTATGGGGAGATCATGGTACTTAGTGAAGAGCATTATGAAGATACAATGAATGCGATGGACAAAATGGAAGGATTCATCAGTGAAAAAAATCCTGAAAATGAATACGATAAAGTCATTCTTGAGGTTGAAAATCTTCATACGAACGAAAAAGAAAAATGCTTTGTATATTTTTATAACAAAGATAATGACCAGCTTTTTGACAATAGCACCATTTATCTTCCGCATGGCAATTGGAAAGAGCATATGCTATGCGTTAGTATGCAATAGGTAAGTTAAGATTTTACTAACATAATCCCATAAAAAAGATAAACGCTCGTTAAAAATGTGGCAGCAGTAATTGTCCAAAATCTTGATATACCGCACTTTTGGTAGACATCATGAAAGATATTACACACGCTCATCTTACAGATGGGGTTATATAACAAACTAAATTTACTAGGTATTTCAAAGTGTGTTGTCAATTACACTCCACACAAGATTCATATCGTACAGTTTTTTATAAAGAGAAAGAGGTTTGGAACAAGGAGAAATCCTAGTATCCAAGCCTCTTTTTGATAGAATCTGTTATACGTTACTCTTGATCTAAGGAAAAAAGTAATGGGAGGAAGTCCGTAAACCTCTTTTGAATGAAGCGATATGTATGGAAGTTTATCTACTGACAAGTTAGGGTATTTTCAATGTATTCGTTTTAAACTGCACTTGGATTAATTTATGACTTCATTGGATAGGAGAATGATTATGCCTAAAATATCAAACGTAGAATTGTTAAAGAAGAATAATCAGCCTACTCTATTTATTCGTACTAGAACCAAAGTGGAGGATTTACCTCGATTGATTGGAGAAAGCTATGGGAAATTAGGTGCTTATCTTCAAGAAATGGATGAATTACTGACAGATGTACCATATGTTGCTTATCATAATATGGATATGCAGGATTTGGATGTAGAAATTGGATTCCCTGTACCCACTCCTTTATCAGGGAGCGGAGACATACAATCAGGTGTAATACCTGGTGGTCTAATGGTTTTCTCCATGTATTTAGGCTCCTATAGTGAGATTGAACCTTTGTATATGGAGATGGCACAATGGATTAAGGATCATGGATATGAAGCGACGGGTGTTGCTTACGAATATTATTATAATGATATGCAATCTTGAAAACCAACTTTTAACTAAGGTCGTGATGCCATTAAAATGATTGCTTTTTTAAAGTTTTGGCTGTTGCTAACAGCTCTTGTCATTTATAAAAGAGAAAAAAGGCTGTTGACAAAAGAAATAACTTTTTCTTTTGTCAACAGCCTTATCTTTTAACGTTTGTATGTAAGATTAAGATCAAACACGTTTTATACTCTATCATTTCTTGCCATAGTCATAAGGCTCTATAGCTTCAATTTCTTTTATCGATAATCCTTTCATTTTCAATCTTTTAGAAACGGCTTGTTGTAATAAACAATAAATGATAGAAAATACAGGAACACCGATAAGCATACCTATTATTCCAAATGCACTTCCTCCAACAATTACAGCAAAGAGTACCCACATACCTGGTAAACCGACTGAGCTACCTACCACTCTCGGATATATGAAGTAAGCATCAAATCTTTGAAGGACGATAATAAAAATAATAAACCAAAGTGCCTGCATAGGATCGACCATCAATATTAGGAAGGCTCCTATAGCTGTACCGAATAAAGCACCGAAAACAGGAATTAATGCTGTGAAACCTATTAAAGCGGAAATCATAAAGCTATATGGCATTGAAAAAATATTCATTCCTATAAAGCAAAGAATACCTAGTATAAGAGCCTCTGTACATTGTCCTGTCACGAAGCGAGAAAAAATTCTATTGGAAAGGACAGCTACTGAAACGATTGATTCGGCTTTATTATTAGGTAAAAAAGCAAACAAGATACGTCTTGCTTGACTAGAAAGCTTCTCTTTTTGAGATAACATATAAATGGAAAACACAAATCCAATAAAAATATTGAAAATACCACTGAAAATGGAAGTTGTAATATTTTTCGTTCTACTTAAAAAATTGATATTGTCATTTTGTAAAAAGCCCATAATAGTCTCACCGATGCGATCCCAATCAATTTTGAAATCCTTTAGAAAACTATCAGGAAGTTTAAAGAACTCTTGCATTTTCTCTGACCAAATTTGCACTTGATGCATATAATCAGGCAACTGATCTTTGATAAGAGAAATGGTATTTTTCATTTCAGGTACGATTTGAAAAATTAGTACAAAAATAATCCCAGAGATAATCCCGATGGTTAAAACGAGAGAAAGAGGTCTTTTACTTTTATTCCAGAATGGATAATTTTTCTTATTTAAAGGTGCGAATAATCGTTCTTCAATAAGCTTCATCAGGACATTTAAGATAAAAGCAATACATAAACCTATCAGTAAAGGAGCAATTAATCCAATAATGATTTTGATGCCTTCAAAAACAATAGCAAGATTTTGAACTCCTAAAAATAATAAAATTGACGCTGCAATAATGAGTAAAATTATTCTAATGTTACGTTTCGTTAGTTCCATAGTATCACCTTATTATATGATCATTGATCCCTTTCTAATTATGAACAAGATTTCAATCAAAAGCTAAAATGGATTTCATGTTAATCCGTTCAAGTTTCATTCTACAAGTTGACAAGCTTTCATCATGTCTCTTATTTATCATAACTCTAAATTCAAGAAAATAATAATCCTATGAGCAGGTGTGAAAAAATCATTAAGTTAAGGCTGTTTTTGAAAAGCTTGTTATTTTTAGTAAATAAAATGAGCATTAAAAAGACTATTGAATCGTAAGGTGCGACACTCTTGCGGGACAGGTGAGAGACCCCACACAGACAATAGATGACGAGATGTCTCACCATCCGTCTCTTTGAAAGCGAGCATGGTGGAGCGAAATTCAACTCAGCTTATATTGACTAACTTGTTCTTAGACAACAAAGTGTGCGAAAACAGCCTAAACAAAAGAAACAATTTCTCAAAAGATGTTTTAAGTCGTTGATATATTTGATAAAGAGTAGCACTACTCTTTATTTAGACGCTTGTAAAATGGTTATAACATCATGTAAAGTATTGGCTTTATGTGTTACCTTCTCTAAAACTTTCCCATTAGGTGTAATCAAATCTTTAATGAATATAGTAGATATACCAGCATTTTGACCAGCTATTAAGCCATTTTCACTGTCTTCTATAACGAAAGCTTCATTTTTTTGTACGTTAAGTTTTTGCAAGGCTTTTAAGTAAATATCAGGATTTGGTTTTGATTGCTCGACCTCATCTCCGCATACGATAACATTGAAAAATGGATATATATTAGCTTTCTTTAACATGTATTCTGCTTTTTCTCTGTATGTAGATGTTGCTACACCTATTTTATAATTGTTTTCTTTTAGAAATTGAAGTAATTCAATTAACCCTGCTTTTTTAGGAATATCATTTTCTTCATAATAGTGAATGGTCATTTCTTTTTTTTGACGCATCATATCATCAAAAGGAAAATCTATACCGTAAGTTTTAACATATTCATTTTTACAATACTCCATATTAGTACCGATAATTCTCATGTTTAAATCTTGGTCGAAGTCAAAAGGAAGATCATTCATTACTTTCTCTGTAATATATATACCTAAACGCTCGCTATCAAACATTAAACCATCCATGTCGAAAATAATAGCTTTAATCATTTATCTTATCCTCCTGAAAATTATTCATTATTCATTCATATTAGAGAAAATATAAAGGGGTTTCAATGGTAAGAAAAACCGCTTATTGTAGTATGTAAATTGGTTAAAAATCACGCCTGCTCCGCGAAAAGTGAGCATCCTGAAGTGAAATTCAAACTCAGCCAATATTCACTACTTGTTCATAACAGAGGCAACAAATTATAGGAAAACAGCCTATATATTACTGAATATCCTTATTACGATTATCGAAACCTTAGGCTATAGTAAAGTGATTTTATGAAAGATTACACTTTAGAATCATCTACTATTGATTTCAATGATAAAATCATAATCATTCAGGCATGACTTACCGAAGAGGTCTCTTTTATCAATTAACATGTTTTTATTAGGAAGTAAACTAATTTGTGGGGAATTTTGTTATCTATGTTCAGTTTTTAGTTTTGAGCTGAAGCTTATGATATAGATTACTATTTTTATATTGGATTTAGAAAATAAGATTTCGAATTGAGATAAATGTAAGTAAACCTTTTTAGAGAGTTTGAGAAGGTCGTGAGTGTAATATAGTTAAAATTCTCGTCTATTAGATTTTGAGGATCACCGATAAATATACATGAATCTAGGTACTTACCAAACTAACATAACGCTGCTAGTAGTACATTGTAAAACGAAATGTAGATAATAAAAATAAAAACAACGTTTCTTAGTAGAAAGGTTGTTTTATTTATAATTAATATTTAAATATTAGCTTGTTTCAGTAATCGTTTTATAAAGGGGGTTTACCAGTATTTTAACTTTGAAACGCAGACTACTTTCTTATTGGGGGAAAGAAAAAATTCATGTTAGATAGGTTTATAGCTTTAAATTAGAAGTACTGTTAATTCTTTTTTTATGAAAAGGAAATAAGATAAAAAATGAAATGAAAAAGACAATTTCTATAGTGGTCAATAAAGAACTATTTATTTGTTGCCAAATACCAGTGAGGCTTAGAAATGCAGGTATAGTAGCGGTAATCCACGATTGAATTATAGCGACCCAACCAGTGTAAAGGCCGATATTTTTTTCTTTTGCGAGAAGTAAATAGAATAATGTCCAGAGGAAAGACCACATAAGCCATATAATCGTGAAAGGGATGTCTTTAAAATGAAAAAAGTTTACACTAGCAAATCCAATAGCTAGTATTGCTACCCATAATGAATAATAACCAATGCCACTGTTTGAAGCATTTGTTAAATTAGATATTCCTACATATAAATATGTGAAACCAAATAAGAAGAGACCAGATGCAGAGAATATGATCCACGAATCACCATTAGATGTTACGATCAGGTAGATAGGTGTAAATACTTGAAGTGCTCCAACAAATAAGTTGAATATTCCAGCGCTTTTACTATCGATTTTTCCTAAAAGCATAATACCGTTTACAAATAAAACAGCTCCAACGTACAATAACCCAACATTGCTCAATTTACATTCCCTCCTATTTGATTTTGCTAAAAAGTAGTTCATCATTTGTTACAGAAACATTTAGTTTAATGAAATCTTCATCTGTGTTTGTTTCTATGATTTTAGCTAGCGGTATTTCAATATGTTTTCTAAGAGCCCGTTTAATAGATCTAGCTCCATATTGTTTGCTAAAACCTTTATTTAATAAAAAGGTTTTAGCTTCTGAAACAAGTTCTATTTGATATTGGTGTTTCTTTATTCGAACGTTTAGTTCGTCGATAAATTTATCAATGATAGAGTACGCCGGATCTCCTTCGAGCCAGTTAAAAATGCAGATATCATCAATTCGGTTTAAGAATTCAGGAGAATATTCATTTTCTAGTTCGGCATGAACGATTTTTTTTAGTAGTGTGTGTGAATTTAATCCCCAATTGGAAGGCTTTAAACGATAAATAAAACGTTTTAAAAATGATTTGGTATCTTGATTAGCAAAGTTATAAATTGCTTTTGAACCAAGGTTGCAGTCATAAAAATAAGTGAGTTTCTAAAATCAATCGTTCGTTCTCCGGATGAAATGACCATTTTTCCGTTATCAAAAACATTTAATAAGGTTTGTATAACGTGACTATCAGCTTTTTCAATTTCATCAAATAAAACAATTCCTGGTTTACTGAAAGTACCTGCAATCTTTTCTTCGTCAAATAAGGTGTGACCTTCTTTACTTCCTACATAACCTGGTGGTGCACCAGTAAGTGCAGCTGCATAATGTTCTTGTGTTAGTGTGTTCATATCAATCCTACAAAATTGTTCCTTATTTCCATAAATGGATTCAGCTAATATTCTTATTGTTTCAGTTTTTCCTACACCTGTAGGCCCTAAAAACATAGCTACATAAAGAGGACGATCATTAGCTGAAATATCAGCATGTACAAGTCTTAACATGCCTTCCAATTTATCCATGATATTTTCTTGTCCGAAGATAGATTTTTGTAATCGATCCATTACTTTTTCAACTTGAAAGACATAACGGGAAGGTCTTTTAGCAAGGGGGTTTTCTTTTTGAAGCGTGTATTCGGTTAATTCTAATTGTTCTTTTTCTTTGTCAATTTGATTACTGTAGTATTCTAACTTATCATTGATAAATGGCATGATTCACTCTCCTCACCTTTAATTTTTGATATGTAGTCTAAAAAGAGTCAGAATTGCTTCTGACCCTTATATTAAACTATTTTACACCGGCTTCTTTTTCTTCCCCTTCATAAGGAATCCCTCGGATTGGACATTCAGCAGTACCAACTTGCTTCCTCGTGATTTTTTCAACATTTTCTCTAGCTTTCTCAGCATCTAGGACCCAAGTACGGTAGAAATCAAATGGACAATCGGCTACTCCTTTATCTCCGTCACCAGATTGAATAGTTCCTGTATATCCACGGTGGAGAAGTTTAAATAAGTGATTTTGAGATTGCCAGTTTTTACGAGCATCTCGGATTTGAGATACAGATAGCTCAGCATATTGAATACCATTTTCTTCAGTCCCACATTCACCTAGAGTGCTTCCATCAAATCCAACGATGCTTGAGTGACCAAAATAGGAATATACACCATCAAATCCTGTTGCATTTGCTACTGCAACATAAGATGTATTCATCCATGCCATTGTCTTGGCAACCATAATTTGTTGTTCTTTTGATGGATACATGTATCCTTGGCAGCGAACAATTAGTTCAGCACCTTTCATTGCACAATCTCGCCAAATTTCAGGGTAGTTTCCGTCGTCACATATAATGAGACTTATTTTCATTCCTTTTGGACCCTCAACAACGTGTGTTGTGTCACCTGGATACCAAGGTTCAATAGGATTCCAAGGTAATATTTTACGATATTTTTGTACAATCTCACCTTTGTTATTCATTAATATTAATGTATTGTAAGGTGTTTTATTTGGATGATTTTCGTGTTGCTCTCCTGTAATAGAGAAAACCCCCCAAACATTAGCTAGTCTACAGGCTTCAGCAAAAATTTCTGTTTCAGCACCTGGAATTGTGGTAGCTGTATCATACATTTCTTGTTCGTCATACATGATACCCTGTGTGCTATACTCTGGAAAAATAACAAGATTCATGCCAGGTAATCCAGTTTTCATTCCTACAATTACCTCTTTAATATTTCGGCAATTTGCTAGTACTTCTTCTTTTGTGTGTAAGCGTGGCATCTTGTAATTGACAACTGCAACACCTACCGTATCTTTGCTACTACTAATGTCTCCATGTCTCATTTTTCATTTCCCCTTTCATTTTTTAAGTGTTTTCGCCTTTTCAATGATGCCTTGATGAATTAATTAGTTTGCTAATGACAAATAATGCACGATGTGTGCCAATTTGAAAGAGTGATAAAGCCAAGGGGTTTAGTAATGTTTTATATATGGAATTGTTTCATTTTGAGACATATTAAAAACAGAATTTTCAAAAATATTTATATACTCTATACTTATAGTAGAAAGTAATTATGTTCTAAAATGATACAATACTCTAATAATTGTACAGATTGGAGGGATATTATTTGATGAAGATTGGTGTGCTTTTTTCGTTAACTGGTACGACGTCGATGACTGAAATAGGTCAATTACATGCAGCTCAATTAGCATTAGAAGAATATACACAGGGAGAGACTAGTGAATTTGAATTTGTCATAAGAGATATTAAATCAGATCCAATAGAAGCCTATATTCAAGCGGAACAGTTAGCTCAAAGTGGAATTCGTGTATTTGTTGGAACATATTCATCGGCATGTCGTGTTGCTATTTTGCCTATATTAGAAAAATATAACGGGTTGCTTGTGTATCCTGCGCTTTATGAAGGGGATGAAGCTCATCCAAATGTCATTTATATGGGAGAAGTTCCTAATCAACAAATTTATATTATGCTGAAGTATATTCAACGTTATTATGGCTTGAATTTGTATCTCATAGGTAATGATTATATATATCCTCGAATAACAAACTTAGATTTAAAGAGTTATTTAAATATGTTAAATGGTTCGGTATTAGGAGAAAAGTATGTCCCACTTGGTCATACAAATTTTAGCAAAATCTATGAAGATATACAAAGTAAACGAGTTGATGCGATTGTTTCAACATTAGTCGGAACAAGTCTTGTTCAATTTTATCAAGCATTCGCAGAGCATGGTTTTGATAGCAACATACTTCCTATATTTAGTCCAACTACTAAAGAAACAGAGATTAAAGCAATTGGCAATCAATACGCTATGGGACATTATAGTAGTGGAAGCTACTTTCAATCTCTCGATAGTAAAGAAAATATCGTATTCGTATCTTCTTTTAGAAAGAAGTATGGCAGCCATTTTGTTGTTTCATCTGTTATGTTTAATACATATTTAGGAGTTTCTTTATTATTAGAAACAATGAAAACTGTAAAAAATGAGGATTCTTTATCTATAATTAATGCTTTCAAAGGAAGAAAGATGAATACTCCTTGCGGTTTAATAGAAATAGATAAAGAGAATTGTCATGTCTCTCGTCCTATCCGAATTGGAAAAATAAATTATGAAGGTCAATTTTCAATCGTTTGGGATTCAAAAGAACCTATTCCAGCCAATCCATTCCTTATGAAAAAACATAATTCTATTGATTCTCTATCTTGGAGTAAACTGATCTCAAATAATAAATATCAAGATTCAGGCATTTTGCTAATGGATCAAAATAACGAAGTGCTTTATTCTAATCAAGTTGTTAATGACAACTTACAAATATTTGAGGGTCAAAAAAGATCTTTTAACGAAATAAGTGTTTGGAAGGATCACTTTAATATAGGAAAGAAACAAATAGAATTACTTCCTCATAATTATCAACTTCTCATTTTTGATGAAAGACATTCAAATAACATCAATATCCATGAAAGTGTCCAACGATTTGATCGTATCAAAACAAGAACAAGAAGCTATAAAGAAGAACTACTTATTGCAGAAGTGGCTTCTAAATCTCAAGCTAATGTTTTATTACTCGGGGAAACAGGGGTCGGAAAAGAGGTACTTGCTCAAGCTATTCATAACCAAAGTTCACGAAGCAACGGTCCTTTTGTTGCTATAAACACTGGTGCCATTCCAAGGGAACTGATTGGTAGTGAATTATTCGGCTTTGTAGACGGAGCTTTACAGGAGCCAAAAAAGGTGGGCAAAAAGGAAAATTCGAACAAGCTAATCAAGGAACCATATTTTTGGACGAAATAGGGGAAATGCCATTGGATTTGCAAGTTGTACTATTAAGAGTCTTAGAAACTAGACGTATTACTAGGTTAGGGGATCATCTAGAAAGAAAAATAGATGTAAGAGTGATTGCTGCAACAAATCGTAATTTAGAAGAAGAAATAGCCTATCAAGGTACGTTTCGTTCAGATTTGTATTACCGACTAAATGTAATAAGTATTCACCTGCCAGCTTTAAGAGATTGTATAGCTGATCTTGATTTATTAGTTGATGGTTTTATTTCGGATTTAAGAGAAGAATATAAGGAAGGTCCAAATGATATAACGAAAGATGCACTAAAAACTCTCAAAGCGTATTCGTGGCCAGGTAATATCCGTGAATTAAAGAATGGTATAGAACGCGCATTTTTACTTTCAAATAGTGACAATGATCATTTAATTCGAAGTCATCATTTGCCAAAAGAAATTACAAAGAAGCGAGGCTTAACCTCGAGGTATACTAATTATTCTTTACATGAAGCTGAAAAAAATGCCATTTATAAAGCGCTAGGGGTGTCAACGAATATAAGTTACGCTTCTGAGTTATTAGGAATATCAAGAAGTACGTTATATCGAAAGATAAAGGAACACAACATAAATATTAGTCAGTATATTAACTGATTTAGAAGATGGGTGTAGATGTAATCTAATGCTAAGATTGTGTGTTGCTGTAAATTGTATAAGTGATATTTATTGAGAATAAATCAAGGACACAGCACTTTTTGTAGAGTGGTTGTGTTTTTTTTGTTTGAAGTTAGATCGTTATGTTAGAAAAAAAAAACACAATGAATGGAGGTAAAGAAGAAATGGTTTCTTGTTATCATTTAAAAACTATGTTTTTTATTGTAAAAAAATGTAGACCTATGTATAATTCAATCAAATAAATGTAAAATTTTAAATTTTTTAACTTTTTTCACAAGGAGAATGTACATGCTGAAAAGATTAGTAACTTTAAGAAGTAAAATTATCTATTTAACTTCTATTTTGCTTATTGTTCCTTTATTAGTGATTGGTTTCAGTACATATAATATTTCAAAGAGTCAACTTGATCAGTCAGGGAAGGAACAGTTGAAAATTCGTACAGAAATGACATTAGGTATGATAAGCCTATTAGATGAACAAGTGAAAAATGGGCAAATAACCATGTACGAAGCACAAAACAAGATAAAACTAGAGTTGTATGGAACTAGCGATATTAAAGTAAATCAAGAGATTTCAGACAAATATAAAGTAGGAAAGTCCGGTTATATTTGGGCAACAGATGAATATTTAAATTCTATTATAGATCCAGTAAATAGGGGAGCTAACCTTAATAAAGTTAAGTCGGAAGATGGGAAGATTCTTGGTGAAGAATTCAGTAAAGTAAGTGATAAAGGAGGATTTGTCAGTTATTTATCTCATAACACTGAAAAAGATACAAATGAAGAAAAGATAACATATATAAAAAAAGATCCGAATTGGGGCTGGATTGTTGGTTCAACAGCATATGTAGATGATTTCAATAGCGGGGCAAATCAAATCGCGCTTATTACTTTTATTGTTTGTTTTATTTTTTTAATTCTCGGTGGAGCATCGATATATTTTTATTCAACATTGCTCACTAAGCCGATGAAACTAATAAGCCAAGGACTTAAACGTTCAGCGGTTGGTGATTTCTCTGGAGAAGATTTACCTATTACGACTAAAGATGAAATTGGACAATTATCGAGAGATTATAATGAGATGAAAAGAAATGTTCATCATTTAATACAACAGGTAGCTGTATCAACGAATCAGGTGGCAGCAGCATCTGAACAATTATCTGCAAGTGCAGAAGAAACAAGTCATGCAACAGAGGAAATTTCACATTCTATTAAACTAGTGGCCGTTTCGGCTGAGGATTCGAATGTAAATCTATATGAAAGTGCTCATTCATTAGAAGAAGTAACTAGTTCTATTCAGAATTTGGTTGAAAGCGCAAATATGTTGTCAGAAGAGGGAGAAACAGTATCACAAAAAGCTATGCAAGGAAATGTTTTGGTTGAGCGGACTGTGAAAAGTATGAACTCCATTCATCTTTCAGTAGAAGAAAGTAATACTATTCAACAAGTATTGGATAAACGTTCAAAAGAAATAGGTGTTATTACACAAGCAATCACTGAAATAGCCAACCAAACGAATCTGTTAGCTTTAAATGCAGCGATCGAAGCAGCTAGAGCAGGAGAACATGGTAAAGGTTTTGCTGTAGTAGCAGATGAAGTTAGAAAATTAGCCGAACAATCTCAGCAATCTTCTAATCAAATTTCGAAATTAATTGAGGACATTCAATCAAATATGATTCATTCTTCTCGAGCAATGAATCATGTGAATTCTGAAGTACAAGAAGGATTAAGTATTGTTGGGAAAACGGAGAGTAGCTTTAAAGAAATTCTCGATAGCATGAAGCAAATGAGTATGAAAATTGTAGAGATTGTATCCACAGTTGAACAAATGTCAGCTAGTGCACAAGAAATTTCTGCTGCTATAAGTACCATATCAGATTCAACGAAAGAATCGTCAAGTCATGCTCAACAAGTAGCGGCTACAGCAGATGAACAATTAGCCTCTATTATGGAAATCTCGTCATCCTCTCAATCTCTGTCTAAGCTAGCGATGGAATTACAATTACAAATTCAAAAATTTACTCTTTAAAAAAGATATTTATGAGATGTTTCAGGGGTTACTCTTTGTGAGACATCTTTTTTATTGGATTAAAGAAGTATAAAGTTGTCTATTTTCATCTCGTGAGCTTCTTGCTTTATTTTGGTTGAAACTGAGCAAAATGCTTATATGCTTCTATATGACATTCGTCATATATCGACTATGACATGTATGTCTGCAAAACGAATTTCAATATCCTTATAATAATAAAAAACAAAGGGAAGGAATTGGGACGTATATGAGTAAGCAAAAGCAAAATATGCTAAGAAAGCAAGTTGTTCCTTATGAGAATTCAATAACGCGTAGAAGTATTATTCAACTTTTAAATACATTTATACCTTTTATTGTATTGTGGATATTAGCTTATAAAAGTTTATCCATTTCTTATTTTCTAACATTAGCGATATGTGGAGTGGCAGCAGGATTTTTAGTAAGAATTTTTATTATTTTTCATGACTGCTGTCATAATTCCTTTTTTAGAAATAGAGAGGCAAACAAAATTCTTGGTACTATTACAGGTATTTTAACTTTATTTCCTTTTAATCAATGGAAATATAACCATAATGTTCATCATGCCTCTAGTGGTAATCTTGATAAGAGAGGAATCGGAGATATTTGGGTAATGACTGTGGATGAGTATAGGGAAGCTAGCTTTTGGCTACGCGTTCAATACCGTTTATATAGAAATCCTTTCGTTATGTTTGGCTTAGGACCGATATATGTTTTTCTTATTACAAATCGTTTTAACCGAAAAGGAGCCAGATCAAAGGAGAGAATGAATACTTATATTATTAATCTTTCTATTGCTGCTCTAGTAACTATATTCTGTTTAACAATTGGTTGGAAGGATTTTCTTTTAATTCAAGGTCCGATATTTTATATATCTGGTGTCGCTGGTATTTGGCTATTTTATGTACAGCATACTTTTGAAGATTCCTATTTTGAAGAAAATGAAGATTGGGAATACGTCAAAGCTGCAGTAGAAGGTAGTTCTTTTTATAAACTTCCAAAAATTTTACAATGGTTAACTGGAAATATCGGTTATCATCATGTACATCATTTAAATCCCAAAGTTCCTAACTATAAGCTAGAAGTGGCACATATTAACACGACACCTTTACAGCATATACCGACCATTACATTAGCTACGAGCTTACAGTCTTTAAAATTTCGTCTTTGGGATGAGGAAGGGAAAAAGTTTGTAGGTTTTAATCATGTAAAAAAGGTATCAAAAGTGAAATGTGATAATTCGAAAATGAAATCGAAAGTTATATAGGAATGCAGGAGTTGTTTTGCTTTTTTGTTGCTTGTATTAATTGTAAGATAAATACAATAAAGTACAAGAAGATACATCGCATAACAAGAAAGCAAAACAAATGAAATTGAGGTTTCCTTAATGCTAAAAAAAAATATATCTATTCTAAAGAACAGTGGAATTTCTCCATATATATGGACAATTCTAAGCATTCTACCATTCTATTTTATATTTGAATCTACATCTACAATTGCAATTGTTGTAGGTATTCTTCTTACGATTCTATTTTTAATTTTTTTTAGAATTGCCTATGTTTCACAAGGGTGGCTAGTCTATGTCTGGATCCTAATTTTAATTGGTATTTCTATTACTGTAACAATCTTGTACAGTTATGTATACTTCGCTTTTTTTCTTGCCTACTATGTAGGAAATATTAAAAATCGTACGACATTTTTTGTCTTATATAGCATTTTATTATTAGGTACGACGTTATCCATTAATTATAATTTTATTCAGCAGGACGCTTTATTTTTAAAACAAATACCATTTGTCGTCATTGTTTGGATTAGTGTTATTCTATTACCGTTCACAGTTAGAAGCAGAAAAGTAATGGGACAGTTAGAAGAAAAGCTAGAAGACGCTAATAAAAAGATTTCTGAATTAATTAAGTTAGAAGAGCGTGAGCGTATTGCACGTGACTTACATGATACTTTAGGTCAAAGGCTGTCATTAATTGGTCTAAAAAGTGATTTAGCAAGAAGGCTTATTCAAAAGAATCCTGAACAAGCAAGGAACGAACTAAAGGATGTCCAACAAACGGCTAGAACAGCACTAAATGAAGTTCGAAAAATGGTTTCATCGATGCGTGGAATTCGATTAAAGGATGAATTGGTTCTAGTTAAGCAACTATTGGATGCAGCAGAGATTACGTATAATGATATAGATCATTTAAAATTACCGAGTGCGAATTTATTAACGGAAAATATATTAAGTATGTGTTTAAAAGAGTCGATAACGAATATTGTTAAACATAGTGGTGCTACTTCTTGTCACATATCTATTCAACAATCTTGGGAAGAAATTATCATGACGATAAAGGATAATGGTCATTTTAATGGTACTGAGGTGTTATTTGAAAAAGGTAATGGTCTAAAAGGTATGAAAGAACGACTGGAATTTGTTAACGGCAGCTTAGAGCTTGTTATAGATGGAGGAACAAGTTTAATTATTAAAGTGCCTAATGACGTTAAGCAGATCGTAAAGGAGGAGCGAGCATGATTAGAATTGTAATAGCAGAAGATCAAAAAATGCTTCTTGGAGCCTTTGGATCGTTACTAAATTTAGAAGAAGATATAGAAGTAATAGGTCAAGCAGCTAATGGGATAGAAGCGGTTGAACTTGTTCAAAGACTCCAGCCAGATATTTGTATTATGGATATTGAAATGCCAGGAAAAAGTGGTTTAGACGCAGCTGAAGAGCTTAAAGAAATACCTTGTAAGATAATCATTTTGACAACCTTTGCTCGTACAGGCTATTTCCAAAGAGCAATTAAAGCTGGGGTAAGAGGATATCTGTTAAAAGATAATCCAAGTGAGGAACTTGCTAGTTCTATACGTAGTGTGATGGCAGGAAAAAGAATTTATGCGCCAGAATTAATTGACGGGATTTATGGGCAGGAAAATCCATTAACTGAGCGAGAAAGAGAAGTATTAGAGCTCGTTGCAGATGGCAAAAATACAAAGGAAATTGCGGATCAGCTTAGCATTAAGAATGGAACCGTTCGAAATTATATTTCTACGATTTTAGATAAACTTGAAGTAAAGAATAGAATTGAAGCCATTACTCATTCAAAAGAAAAAGGTTGGTTTAAATAAGAAAAAAAATAAATATAATAGGTTTTTCACCGTTTGGGTTTTCTGAAAGAAACAAGTAAGTAAGTAAACAATAACATTCCAATGCTATTTATCCACTACAAAAAAAGGCGATTCTTTAGTAATAAGAATCGCTTTCTTGACGTTTTTTCTTAATATTTTTAACCCATACATACTGTCATCAGCTTTCTTTATTAAAGCTGACATGGTTTTGCATTCATTTTCATTGGAAATCGAATGACCAATACTTAGCGAAACTGAAAAAGGTAGATCATTTTGTTCATTCTTAAGCATAATTTCATTTTCGATATTTGCTATTTTCTTTTGAATATGTAATATGTTGGAACAATATCCAAGGATAAAATTCATCGCCACCATAACGCACAACGTAATCGTTTCGGTTACAGGCAGCTTTTAAAGCATTAGCTACTTCCACCAACGCTAAATCTCCTGATAGATGTCCGTATGTATCATTAATGGTCTTAAAGTTATCAACATCAATCATGAGTGCATATAAATATTTTTTTAATTTTTCTAATATAATTTTATCATAATCTTTTATCGGAAAATATGAATAATATCAGCCTGCTAATCGCACCAAAAAGGGCTTAAACTTTTCCATTCACACTTAGTTATAGGATGGGATAGTGTGTAAAAAAAGCATTGGTTTACCAATGCTTTTTTGTTAAGTAAAGGATCATGTTAGTTTAATAATAGATAGCATTAGTACTTGTATTATGCTCTGATGTAGCTACTTTGAAAATGATTTTAGTTTAATTTTTACCCCTTGACTTGAAATGCATTTCATAAATTAGAGTGAAAGTAAGTTAATTCTCAACTAAAGGAGGAAGAAAGATGAACAGAAAAATTTCTCTTCAAAAAGATGAAAATATTTTATCTACTATTACAGGGATATTGGAAAGTTTCGATGGCATCCAAAATGTTTACTTTGGAGATTTGGTATTAACTAATAAGAGATTATATATAGATGGTCAGAAACCACTATTCCTGGAAAAGTCTTTGTGGTTTGAGGGAGAAATGAAAGATATTGGACATTCTACGCTCATTGTAGGAGAACATAGCATTACGGTAAGATGGACATACAATGGAAACCTGATTAATTTTATGAAAGCGTTTAAGCAATTAGATGTGAATGTGTAGGTTTCCTTAACTTCCATTATATGTAGGAGCTATGTTATGACAAATATTAACGATATTGCTAGATTAGCTGGCGTATCCGTCTCTACAGTTTCGAGAGTTCTTAATAATTATAAGTATGTGGCGGATGATAAAAGAGAAACTGTCTTAAAAGTCATTGAAGAAATGAATTATACACCAAATAAAAATGCGATTGATTTAATTCGAGGAGAAACGAGAACAATCGGTGTTATTCTCCCTTATAACAACAATCCAGCCTTCGATCAATTATTGAACGGTATTTTGAATAAGGCATTAGAACATGATTTTTCGATAACAGTACTGCCTTCAAAATATAGTAAAGAAAAAGAAATGGAGTATTTGCAAAAATTAAAAAGCAAGCTATTTGATGGCATCATTATCACGTCTAAAGCGAATGATTGGGAGACAATCATCCAGTACAGCGATTTTGGGTCCATTATAGCTTGTGAATACACGCATCACCCTGAAATTGGCTGTTCCTATATGGATCGGTATGCTTCTTTTCTAGATGCCTTTCAATTATTAAAAAACAAAGGGCATCGTGCGGTAGCTTTCACAACAGCTAGACTAGAAAGCAATAGTACGAAGCAAATGCTTGATGCGTATCATGAAATTTTCGGTGAGCTTCCACCTGATTATCATATTTCAGGTTGTCACTGCTTAGAAGATGGCTATGAAGCAGCGAAGCAATTCTTTCAGTTATCTGAAAGACCGACAGCTATCTATGCGAACGGAGATGAAGTGGCTGGTGGCATGTATTTATACTCTAAGTCACAACAAATGAAAATCCCTACAGATTTAGCAATTATTGGTCAAGAAAACCAAGCAATTGGTATTGGTTTGGGAATCTCAACAGTGGATCACCAGCTAACGAAAATCGGTGAACAGGCTTGTAGTCTAGTGATAAAGAAATCGCGAGAAAAAGTGAAAATACCTTATCGTATTGTGGAGAGAGAGTCTGTATGAAGCCTTTTAGCAAGCAGGTGTTATATGCAACTAGAGGATTAGGAGGAACTGATGGTGCTTACAACAATTATATTTGACGTGGATGGAACAATTATTGAGACAGAGGAAGCTATTTTAAAATCCTTGCAATGTACGCTTAAAGAAGAATTGAATATGGAATATACTAAAGAAGAATGAATGTTTGCGTTAGGTATTCCAGGTAAAGAAACATTAAAGAGACTAAAGGTATTAGAGAAAGAATTTTATCTATATGGTCTAGTTCTATGCTTTCATTTGTGGATGATGTACAGGTATTTGAACAAATGGAAGAAGTCGTGAAACACCTGGTAAGTGAACAGAAAAAACTAGGTATTGTGACGTCTAAAACGAATCAAGAGATGATTGATGAATTTGAACAGTTGGGTTTAAATGACTATTTTTCTGAAATCATAACAGCATCACATACAGACAAACATAAACCGCATCCAGACAAACATAAACCGCATCCAGACAACCCTCTATTAGCTTGTTTGGATAACTTAGAGGTAGATAAAAACAGTGCTATTTATATAGGGGATTCGATTTATGATTTACAATGCGCCAAAAGTGCCGGCGTCAAATTTGCATTAGCTTTATGGGGAAGTAAAACACTAACAGGATTTGAGGAAGCTGACTATGTCTTACGTGAGCCAAAGGATCTTTTGAAGTTAATCTAGTCGTAGTTACTCTAAAAGAAGACGAAAGGTTATAGGGGTATTATACATTGAGTTTAAAAAATGTAGATTTAATCTATAAAAAAACTAAAGATACCAAACTAACATAACTCAAAAGAAGCTGCAATCACAGCTTCTTTTTTTACGCTATAAACAGGAAGGTTGTATTATTTCACAGTATATGTTTGAAAGCCTTGTATCATAATCTGGCTAATAGATGCTGTTAGTTCTTCTAAAGAACAGGCTATTTTTCCTGCTAGCCAGTCTTGATACATTGACATTTGCCCACCTACTAAAAAGTGAACACGTAATATATATTCTTGACGCTCTTGATGCGATTGTATAGTTTCTTTATAACTCATTATTTTTTCTATAAGAACGTCTTTTAATTTCACTACAAAGCAAGGGGCTTCTTGTACAAAGATTAACTTCCGATAAAATTCAATATCTTGCTGTAAAAAGTCGACCATTTTAAGAAAGAATGGCGTAGGATTTTGAATTAATTCCTTAGCTTTAAAATCATTGAGAAACTCGACCATTTTTCCCATTATTTCATTTTCAATTTCTTCAATGACAGCATCGATATCCGAGTAGTGGGCATAGAATGTCCCTCTACTTATTTCAGCTCTTTCTACGATATTTTTAACAGTTATTTTCTCTAAATCCTGTTCCAACACTAATTCTATAAGCGCGTGCCTAATCATTTTTCTCGAACGAATAGCACTTTTGTATTCTGCTTTCCTACTCATTTTTTCTACTCCTAAAAATAATTTTTGAAAGTTGAACACTATCATTAGTGAGTGTTCAAAGTTATACATATAGACGAAAATTGAATATTGTCCCTTTTTATGAGTGTAAGTATAACTTTGTTTATGGATAAAAGTATACATTTGTATGACTTTGTGTGAGCTAGTATTTTCAATAGCAGTTAGTTCTTTATTTAGTGAATGAAAGTGAGAGAAATAAATATGAAGAAAATAATGAATTGGAGATTAGCTTCTTTTGTTCTATGGATAATAGCTACGATTATCATCGTCACCACGATGCCGAATTTAGATCAATTGGTAAGGGAAAAAGGACAAATTACTATTCCTGAAAGTGCCCAAAGTAATATGGCAGAGGATATGCTTAATCAAATGGATGAAGATAGCGGCGAAAGGTATCAAATCATTGCTGTCTTCAATAGTGGTAATGATGAAGCGTTAACAGATGAACAAAAAGAAGAAGTAGGCAAAATAATTAAAGAATTAAAAAATAAACAATTACAGCTTGGTATTAAGGATATTGTGACTCATTTAGATAATGAACAAACAGAAAACCAACTCGTTTCTAAAGACAGAACCACTATCCTAGCTCAGCTTTCAATAGAGAAAAATGATAGAGAAATTTCTGAAGTAGCAAAGGAACTTAATAAAATCGTAGATAGTAAGAATGTGGATACCTATCTCACAGGGAACAGTCTTGTGTTAGAAGATTTTGTTCAATCAACACAAGATGGCATTAAGAAAACGGAAGTGATTGCGATTGTATTCATTATCGTTGTGCTAATTCTTGTTTTCCAATCACCAATAGTACCGTTCGTTTCGCTTTTATCAGTAGGAGTATCATACTTAGTGTCGCTAGGAATCATTGCGCATTTAGTGGATCAGTTTAGTTACCCATTCTCTAATTTTACACAAGTATTTTTAGTCGTTATCTTATTTGGTATCGGAACGGATTATAATATTTTACTCTTCACTCGATTCAAAGAAGAACTAGTGATGCAAGAAGATATTTGGACGGCAGTTCGAGTAACGTATAAAACGGCTGGCAAAACCGTTCTGTATAGTGCACTTGCAGTGTTTATTGGATTTATGGCACTTATTTTGGCTGAATTTGGATTATACCGAGCAAGTTCAGCTGTGGCGATTGGAGTAGCGGTACTCGTATTGGTATTAATGACCTTAAATCCATCACACTACGATTGAAAATGAATTTGAATTATCTAAACTGTCATCTTTATCACAGGATCAGCTTCATTTTGTAGAAGTATTTTTAACATGCAGAGGGAATATTAAAGAAGTTGAAAAGGAACTAGGGATTTCGTATCCAACGGTTCGAGGCAAGCTAACAGACATCATTTCATCCCTTGGATATGAGCAGAAGAAGAAAAATGAAGTAGACGAGAAAAGAGTTGTCACCATGTTGGAGAATGGTGAAATTACACCAGAAGAAGCCATTAAGCTCTTAAAAGAGGAATAGGGAGGAATTTATCATGAAAGAGGCAATTACAAGAGTGTTAACAATGGTTCAAGAAGGGAAGATTGATGCAGATAAGGCATCCGAATTGATTGCCGTATTAAAAGAGAAAGAAGAAACAGGTAGTCATGTTGTTGAAAAGCCAACTACATATTTAGATAAAACATTAAAAGTTCGTATTGTATCGGCTGAAGATGATAATGTCACGGTCAACCTGCCTATAAAACTGGTTAAGGTTGTATTAATGGCTGGACACAGCATCGCAGCGAGTATTCCTCAATCGGAAAAATATGTGAAAGATATAGACATTAACCTTATTGTGGAAGCCATTGAAAACGAATTAGATGGACAAATTGTTGATATTAAATCGGCAAACGGAGATACCGTTGCAGTTTTCATTGAATAGTGATTGCTTATGCTACGTGTAAAAGTGAAAACCAAAGACACTCATTTTAACATTCCCATTCCATATGCGATGTTAAATGTTGCTATCTCCATTGTGGCTTCAACATTTTTTCAGCAAAAGTTAAATAGGTGGACAAAAGAGTACTTTGAAAGAAAAAAACTGGACTTTACCTTTCCACTAATAGATAAGAAAATGTTAAAGCCTATCATCAAGGAACTGAAAAATTATAAAGGGTTATTACTAGTAGACGTCAAAGCTAAGGACGGTACTGAGGTTAAGGTTAGACTATAATTTATTATAGAATATACCAATCACTTACTACCATTTTGAAGAAAAAAGTCTAATTTATCGTTTGCAATACGAAGGCAATTATAGAAAGACAATAAAGTTATTTCATCTTAAAAGAACTATTCTTCATTAAATTAGTGAAGTTTCATTTCTACTGAACGAAATAGACTTCATAATTAGAACGGATAGTATCAATCACTTATAAACGAATGATACCTACTCACTCACATTGTGATGAATTGTACTTAAACAAATGGTGCTTTACTTTTATAACAAGAGCTGTGA
>NZ_CAPG01000070.1:0-68429 GCF_000321185.1 Bacillus sp. AP8 | reverse complement strand
GGCATTTCATTTTTCCGTATAAATTCGTTGCATCTGTTGCTTTATTGTTTATGTTAGCAGAATTGGCTGTGGAATTATTACAACCATTGCTAATGGCAAAAATTATTAATGATGGTGTTATGAAACAAGATTTTTACGTAGTGGCTACCTGGGGAAGTATTATGGTGCTTTTCTCTCTTTTGGCATTCGGTGCAGGTATTTTGAATACATATTTCGCGTCTCATGCAAGTCAATGTTTTGGATACGATATTAGAAAAAGTCTTTTTCGAAAAATTCAATCCTTTTCTTATTCACAATATTCCTTGTTTCCAACTGGCTCGCTCATGACCCGACTTACTAATGATGTTCAACAGCTTCAAAATACTGTGTTTATGATGCTACGAATAATGGCAAGAGCACCATTACTAATTATTGGTGGATTGCTGATGTCATTTATTGTTCATCCAAAGCTTGCCCTATTCCTAGCAGTAGTCGTTCCAATCTTATTTCTTTTTTTACTGTGGATTAAAAAAAGAGGGAGAAAGATGTTTAATGTAGTTCAAAATAAACTAGATCAAGTCAATAATGTGATGGGTGAAAATTTAGACGGCATGAAATTAATTCGAGCTTTTAGAAGAAGCGATTATGAAGTTAATCGTTTTAATCAAGCGAGTGATAAACTAAAAAAGCGTACAGCATCCGTATTACGATTAATGGAAGTTACGATGCCTACATTATTACTGCTGATGAATATTACGATTGTATGTATCCTTTGGTATGGACATCAAGAGCTTGTATTAGGAAGTGCGAATGTTGGTGAAATAGTAGCCATTGTTAATTATTCGACTAGAATTACATCATCCCTGTCCGTTTTTTCTTTTATAATAGTGGTATTTTCTCGTGCACAAGCGTCTGCACAAAGAATTAATGATGTGTTACAAACAACTAATCAAATGGAGGATTCTAAACATTCATTCTATGCGAAAATAAATGGTGAAGTGTCTTTTAATCACGTTGGATTTCATTATGAGGGTGTAGATACATGGGTTTTGAAGGATATTTCATTTACAGTAAAATCAGGGCAAACTGTAGCGATACTTGGAGGAACAGGCTCAGGGAAATCAACATTAATGAATTTAATTCCTAGATTATATGATACGAGTGAAGGAGCAATTTTTATCGATGGGGTTAACATCCGTGAATATAAACAGCAAGATCTCCGTAATCAAATCGGAATAGTATCACAAGAATCTATGTTGTTTACAGGGACTGTAAAGGACAATATTTTATGGGGGAAAAGAGATGCGACTGATGATGAAATTATAGCAGCTTGTAAAGATGCACAAATATATACATTTGTAGAAAGATTATCTGAAGGATTACATACTGTTATCGGTCAAAAGGGAGTTAATTTGTCAGGCGGTCAAAGACAAAGATTATCGATTGCAAGAGCGCTCATTCGCAAGCCTAGTATTCTATTATTCGATGATAGTACAAGTGCTTTAGATGTAAGAACCGAAAAACAATTGCTTAGGGCACTTAGAAACTATAAATCTACGAAAATTATTGTAACGCAAAAAATTAGCACAGCACGAAATGCAGACCTCATTCTACTTTTGGAAGATGGGAAAAAGGTGGCGGAAGGGACGCATGAACACTTGTCGAAGACCTCTATGCTTTATCAAGAAATTCTACAATCTCAGCTAGAAGAAAGGATGAATCAAAATGTTATGGAAACAACTAAGTGAGCCATTTCAATATGAAAAAATTCTTCATGCTGATGATTTGAAAAAAGCATCTTCGAAAAAGAAAGTAAGAGCTAATGATATGAAATTGACGATCAGAAAAATATGGAAACTACTCATCTTGAATAAAGGATTGCTATTTTTAGTCGTTTTACTGGTATTAATGAGTTCAGTGTTAGCGTTAGTTGGGCCATTATTGATAGGTAAAATAGTAGATGATTATATTGTAGCTAAAAAAATGAGTGGAATACTATCTGTTCTCTTTCTTTTAGTTTGTATATATGCCCTATACTCATTATCACTATGGCTTCAAAACTACTTAATGATTGGGATTGCCCAGAATACGGTCGTACAATTAAGAATGCGGTTATTTACTCATTTTCATAGATTGCCTATGTCTTTTTATGACAGGAGGCAACATGGCGAGTTGATGAGCCGTGTGACAAATGATATTGAAAATGTAAGCTCGACGTTAAATAGCTCTGTAATTCAAGTATTATCGAGTACGTTAACTATTATTGGAACCGTTTCTGTTATGTTTTATTTAAGTCCACTCTTATCTATTATTACTTTTTTAATTGTTCCTGTTATGTTTGTTGGAATGAACTGGATTACGAAAAGAACGAGCCAATTGTTTCAAAAGCAGCAAAAGAATTTAGGAGAATTGAATGGGTTGATTGAGGAAACTCTTTCAGGGCAAAGAATTGTAAAAGCATTTTCGCAAGAGGAGTATGTTAGTTCTTTGTTTTCGGAAAAAGCTAATAAACTAAAGGAGACAGGATTTTGGTCGCAGACCTATTCTGGAATGATTCCCAAAGTCATGAATCTGTTGAATAATGTAAGTTTTGCAATCATCGCAGGAATTGGAGGACTACTCGCTTTGAAGGGGTATGTCACAATTGGAACTATGGTGATTTTTGTAGAATTCGCAAGGCAATTTACAAGGCCTTTGAATGACTTAGCGAATCAGTTTAACACGGTCCTATCTGCAGTAGCTGGTGCGGAAAGAGTTTTCGAAATTTTAGATGTGAGAGAAGAAGCTTTTGATGAAAAAAATAAAAAAGAGTTACCGGCTATACAAGGAAATGTTTCATTTGACCACGTTTCTTTTTCGTATAGTGAGGAAGGATCAACCATTCATGATATTAGTTTCAATGTAAAAGCGGGAGAAACAGTAGCTTTTGTAGGACCAACAGGAGCAGGGAAGACAACCATAATAAACGTACTTTCACGATTTTATAATTATAATGAAGGTCAGATAAAAATTGATAACCAAGAGGTTAGACAATTTACAAGAGATAGTGTTAGACGACAAATGGCTTTTGTTTTACAAGAAAGCTTTCTATTTCAAGGAAGTATTATGGATAACATTCGCTATGGCTGCTTAGAAGCAAGTGATCATGAGGTAATCGAAGCTGCTAAAATCGCAAATGCTCATTCCTTCATTGAGAGATTACCACAGGGATACCAGACGATGTTACGAAATGGTTCTAGTGATTTGAGTCAAGGACAAAAACAATTACTAGCAATTGCGAGAGCGGTGCTAGCAGATCCAGCTATACTAATTTTAGATGAAGCAACAAGTAGTATTGATACAATAACCGAGGTTAGAATCCAACAGGCATTAAATCGGTTAATGAAGAATCGAACAAGTTTTGTCATTGCACATCGGCTAAATACAGTAAGAAATGCTGATCAAATTATCGTTTTACAAGAGGGAAGCGTTACAGAAATAGGTTCACATGGGGAATTAATGAAGAAAAAAGGATTCTACTATAATCTTGTGGAAGCAAGCTCAGATCAATTAAAAGAGGGTGCTACAAATTAATGTTAAGCACCCTCATATAAAATAAAACGATATAGTGTTCTTTTTAAAAATGGTTGTTAGTTGCAATTGCTAGACTAAACAACGTAAGCCCTACCTCTCAAACGTCCCCCACGGCTCCGAAGCCGCTCCGGTGTGAATAGAATAACTTACAACTAATAAGTTAAGGGACAACCTTATCAATGTAAAAACCTCCTGTAAAATTACGAATTATCAAATAAATGTTTAACTATATCATTTATTAAATTCCCTAATTTACGCTCGTTAAACCTTTAAAATATTTTCTGAAAAAAACAATAATATAGAATTCATATAATGTTTACATTATTAAAGGAATTTATGCATGGAAAATGTTAAGATGAAATTAACAAAAAAATTCCTTCGAATAGGGTAAAATATGTTTTTTTTTCGTGGGAATCATAAAAGTAAATCGGGTGGGTGAGATTCATGAATATCACGTCAATTATTGAAATGAGTCATTCTGAAGTTGAAAACATACTAGATGCATCCTTTATTTATGTGGATGAAATTGTATGTGAAAATGTTATTCAAACATGCGTAGATGGTTTTACATTGAATAACTCAAAAGAAAACTTAGAAACAGATGAAGGGATGGAAAGACTGTTTCTTATGTTAAAAGCAAGAAACATAATTCCAACAACTGTTAAAGAATTTTCATATGAGATTTCTTCATGTGAAAGAATTAAAGATTATAATGCAGATACTCAGGTAATACCTAAGCTTGCGATTCTTACTTTCACAGAATCTAAATGATAACACAAAAACGAATTACTTTGCAAGTAATCGTTTTTTTTTTTTTTTGAAATGTAAAAAATACAATGTCGTAATGGGTCCTAAAGGTATATCTATTTATTTAGAAGATCTATGACTTAATAAATGAATAATCCAACCAATTATAATACCTACTAACGCAGGTGTAATCCAACCGATTCCTAAATCATAGAAAGGTACCCAATTAATGAAGTTCATAAGTGAACCATTAAGAACTGTATTATTAAGTGTTTCTACAATACTATAAAGAGCGGTTAAAGTAATACCAATTACATAAACAAATTTACTTTGATCAAAAAAGCCTTCAATAAACGCTAATAGAATTAGTACGACTGCAATTGGATAAATCATTCCTAGTACTGGAACAGAGAATGTTAATATGGCATTGAGACCGAGATTTGCGATGATACCACTAAGAACTGTAAGAATAATTGCCCATTGTTTATAACTAAGTCTAGGGATCAAATTGGAAAAGTATTCGCTACATGAAATAACCAATCCGATGGAAACGCATAAGCATGCGATAGTAAATAGGACACCAAGTAAGATTGTTCCTGCATTACCGAATAATTGTGTCATGACTTGTGTAAGAACGTTTGCTCCATTTTCTACTTGACCAAACTCAGCTCCGCTTGAAGCACCTAAATAGCCTAAAACTCCGTATATTGCCGCTAATAAAATCCCGGCGCCTATACCTGCAATCATCATAGAAAAAGAGATACTACGTGTATCTGTAATACCTTGAGAGCGGACGGTATTTCCAACAACAATTCCAAATGCTAGAGCAGCTAGTAAATCCATTGTTAAATAGCCATCGAGAAAGCCTTTGAAGAAAGTACCATTTTGGTATACTTCTGTTGCTGTGGTTGTACCACCCATGGGGGTTATTAAACTTTTTATGAATATTATGGTAAATAAGAGCAATAAAGTCGGTGTTAAAATCTTTCCAAAACGGTCTACTAACTTGCTTGGCGACAAGCTTAACCAAAGAACTAATAAAAAGAATATAATTGAATAAATAATAAGAGAAATTGATAGTATTGAATTATTATTTGAAATAAAAGGTTTAATACCCATTTCAAAAGCTACTGTAGCACATCTTGGAATGGCCATTAATGGTCCGATTGAAATGTAGATAATAATAGGAAATAGAATAGAGAATACAGGTGATACACGTTTTCCCAGTGTATCTAAGCCTCCTATTTTTGCAATTGCTATTACTCCAAGGATGGGAAGTCCTACCGCTGATAAAATAAACCCAGCCATTGAAACGATCGTTTCACTTCCTGAAGCTCTTCCAAGAAATGCAGGGAAAATTAAATTTCCTGCCCCGAAAAACATGGAGAATAGCATAAAGCTAATAAATACTAGTTGTTTTTTTGATAGATGCTGCATATTTACAATCCCTTCTTACATAATGAAAAGGTATATAAATTATTCTTATATACCTTGTAGAGTTTATAATATAATATTAATTTTCCTAAATGTATAGTGAATTATACTATTTTTTAAAAAATTTTAAACTATTATAAATTTTAGTTGGAGACTAAAAATGACGTATAAAGTAATGTTAATAGTTTCATACAAGCTATTATTCTTAACAAATTTAAATTTTCTTGCTATTCTAAAAAATAATGTATTATTTAATTGATATATCATTTTCATTATATTTGAATGAGATAAAAGGGGGATTTAAATGGAGTTAGGGGTAGTTGTCTCCATACTTGTGTATTTGGCAGGAATGCTTATTCTTGGATACGCAGCTTATAAAAAAACATCAAACCTCTCCGATTATATGCTAGGGGGACGGGGACTAGGGCCAGTAGTTACGGCTCTAAGTGCTGGGGCTTCTGATATGAGTGGTTGGTTGTTAATGGGTTTACCAGGTTCAATGTATCTCACTGGTTTAAGTGCAGGATGGATCGTGATAGGTCTAACAATTGGAGCTTATTTGAATTGGCTTTATGTAGCTCCACGACTTAGAACATATACAGAAATAGCTAGGAACTCTATTACCATTCCAGATTATTTTGAAAATCGTTTTAAGGATCAAACAAGAATTTTGAGAATTACTTCCGCTATCGTAATCATTATCTTTTTTACCTTTTATACATCATCAGGTATGGTAGCAGGTGGTGAACTATTCAAGACAGCCTTTGGAATCGATTATAAAATGGGAATTCTCTTAACAGCAGGTGTAGTTATTTTATATACGTTATTTGGAGGATTTTTAGCGGTTAGTTGGACAGATTCCGTGCAAGGTCTCATTATGTTTTTAGCACTTATCATCGTGCCAACTGTAACAATAGTGAATGTCGGTAGTCCAAGTACTACCTTTGACGTTATTCGAGATATTGATCCTACGTTATTACAAGCATTTCAAGGTACGACTGTAATTGGCATTGTTTCGTTATTAGCATGGGGTCTTGGTTATTTTGGACAGCCACATATTATTGTTCGTTTTATGGCTATCTCTAGTGTGAAGGAAATAAAAAAGGCAAGACGTGTAGGAATGATTTGGATGATTTTTTCTGTTGTTGGTGCTATGTTTACTGGATTAGTTGGAATTGCCTATTTTCATGTGACTGATCAAACACTTGCTAATTCAGAAACAGTATTCATTGTATTAGCAGAACAATTATTTCCATCACTTATAACAGGCTTCTTACTTGCTGCCATATTGGCTGCTGTAATGAGTACAATTTCTTCACAATTACTTGTAACATCTAGTGCACTCACTGAAGATATATATAAAGCATTTTTTAAGAGAAAAGCATCGGATAAAGAATTAGTATTTGTCGGAAGAATGGCGGTATTAGTCGTTTCCGTTATTGCTTTATTTTTAGCTCTAAATCCTAGCGATACGATATTAGAATTAGTAGGATATGCGTGGGCAGGATTCGGGGCAGCGTTTGGACCTGTTGTTCTCATCAGTCTTTACTGGAAACGTATGACTAAGTGGAGTGCCTTAGCTGGTATGATTGCTGGTACGGTAACAGTAATTGTATGGGAAAGCTTCGAATCGCTTTCGGCAGTATACGAAATTATACCGGGCTTCATTGCAGGAGCAGCAGCTATTATCCTTGTGAGCCTTGTTTCACCAAAGCCATCAGATGATATTATAGATGAATATAATGAGGCAGTGAGACAAACAAAAGAATAACTAGAATCGGACGGGGCTGTCCAAAAAGCGATTTCTAATCACTTTTTGGAGGTCCCTACGCTTTAAATGGGGGTCATTCTTTGAAAACACTTGAATTGTTAGTGTATGGTTACATTTCTTTAAAAAAGGTAATGTTACACATTTTAGATAGTGATCGACAACCATTTTAAGGTTTTTACCAACAATAGAGAAGAGAGCGTTCTAAAAAAACACTTATAGAACGTTCTCTTAAATTGTTTTAGGATTTATTGGACAGATTAGAGAATAATCATTGTAGGCAAGCTTGGGTCATAGCTAATAATCACGTTTTTAAGACATTTGTATGGGAGATGTAACCTTTCAGGTATATATGTTTGGTAAAACATCGTATCTGCTATTCTGGTCCTGCTTGATACAATTCGAAACATCCTTTTTCCTGAGATGAAGTCTTTAATATTTTCCAGCAGGACTATTGAGGTTTTCTTATAGACATTTGATGGACTTGATAATATATTAGAAAAAGTTGAAAATAGAACTATATATTTTAAAAGTGAGATTTAAGGAGAACAGTAAATGACAAACTCTTCATTTATAAAAGAATTACCGCCTTTTATTCAGCAGGCATGGGAAAAAGAAGGATTTCAAAAAGCGACAGATATTCAAGAAAAGACATTTCCTTTAATTATCAATGATTCAGATGTAATAGCGCAATCACCTACAGGGACAGGAAAAACTTTGGCATATTTATTACCGTTACTATCAAAAATCGATAGTGATGTAGCAAATGCTCAAGTTGTCATTTTAGCTTCCTCACGAGAGTTAGTTATGCAAATTTATGATGAAGTATTAAAGTGGACGATGAATAGTGGGATTCGAAGTGCTTCATTCATAGGGGGGGCCAATACAAAAAGGCAGCTTGAAAAATTAAAGAAAAAGCCGCAAATTATTGTAGGTACTCCTGGGAAAATTGAAGAATTACTGAACCAAAAGAAATTAAAAATGCATGAAGTAAAAACAATTGTCCTAGATGAAGGAGATACTTTAATTGTTCCTGAGCATTATGATACTGTAATGTCTATTATTAAAAGTACTATGAAAGATACACGTCAGTTACTATTATTTTCTGCAACTGTAACAAATGAGATTACAGAACAAATGAAACAAATCATGAAGACGCCAGAAATACTTACAGTGCAAAAGGATGAGAATTTTTCTGGAAAAGTAGATCATTTCTATTTTGTTTGTGAAAAACGCGATAAGGTATTTATTTTAGAAAAAATTGCTCGTCTACATGATATGAAGGCTTTGGTATTTATGAAGGATATAGGAGATATCGATTTCATTGCAACAAAGCTAAAATATAAGCAAATGGATATAGCTGTGTTACATGCTGAATCCACCAAAAGCGAAAGAGAAAAGGCTATTAAGGGATTCCGTAAAGGAATATATCCAATGATGTTGTCTACGGATGTATCAGCAAGAGGATTAGATATTAAAGGCTTAACTACAGTTGTTCACTTTGATTTACCTAGAACACTTGAGCAATATACACACCGTTCAGGGAGAACGGGTCGAGCAGGAAACAATGGAACAGTCATTAGTATTATCACTGCATCTGAAGAAAAAGAATTAAAGCAATTGGCTAAGAAGTTAAATATTACAGTTGAGAAAAAAGAGTTTTATCATGGTCGAATTGTTGATGAGCGCCAAGATTCGCACACTAAAAAGCCAAAAAATAAACCAGCCAAAAAGCCTATGAAAACATTTAAGAAAACTCCCAAAAAATAATTAAGCAAAACGGCAGTCAAAAGAGTAATAATTCCTTTGACTGCCGTTTTTTGTCGTTGTTCCTTCTTCCGTTTCAAAAGGTGAGAGGAAGGTATTATCAACAGTTACACTTGATTATTTTTAAGTAGTAGATGATCGGATATTTCCTGCGATTAAAGTTTTACTCCTTATCTAATTCATTTTTATGTTTTTATACATACACTAATATAGGCAGAAGAAATGCAAAGGGGTTATTTTATGATGAAAAAATTTAATAATTTCGAAACAGCAGTTATTCATTCTGGATATGAGCCTAGGGAGCATAGTGGGAGTCTTTCTGTACCTATATATCAAACCTCTACATTTATTTTTGATCAGGCAGAGATTGGAGAAAGACGCTTTGCTGGTGATGAGAGTGGATATATCTATTCACGATTAGGCAATCCAACTGTTGAAATATTAGAAAAGAAAATGGCTTTAATAGAGTCCGGTGAAGCGGCACTTGCTTTTGGATCAGGGATGGCAGCGGTATCTGCTGTTTTACTTTCATTGACAGAATCTGGTGATCATATCGTGTGCTCACAAGGAATCTATGGGTGTACTTTTGGATTACTTCATCTGATGAAAGAAAAATATCAAATCAATCATACATTTAGTTTTTTAGAGTCAGAAGAAGAAATTAGACGTGTTATACAGCCAACAACATCTTGCATATATATTGAAACGCCTATTAACCCAACGATGAAGATGATTGATTTAGAATTAGTTGTAAAAATTGCTAAAGAAAAAGGTATTTGCGTAGTAGTTGATAATACTTTTTCTACACCTTATTTACAAAGGCCATTAGAGCTTGGTTGTGACGTTGTTGTTCATAGTGCAACTAAATATATTGGAGGACATGGCGATGTCGTAGCTGGAATAGCAGTCGGCTCTATAGAGTTTATGGAAAAAGTTAAAAGAACAACTCAAAAGGATATCGGGGGAATCATGTCACCATTTGATGCTTGGTTGCTTATTCGTGGACTTAAAACCTTACCAGTTCGAATGGATCGCCATTGCAAAAATGCAGAAAAAATCTTTCGCTTGTTGAAAAAGCACCCAAAAGTAAAGGCAATTTATTATCCTGGTAATGAAGAGCATGAAGACTATTTCATTAAGCAGAAACAAATGAAGAAAAGTGGAGCAGTTATTTCTTTTGAGATTGAAGGAGGTAAAGAAGAGGCACAGCATTTTTTAAATTCACTTCAATTAATTAAGCTTGCGGTAAGTTTAGGGGATACGGAAACGTTAATACAGCATCCTGCAACTATGACTCATTCTGGCATTCCTCAACAAGAACGAGATCTCATGGGAATTAATGATCGATTGATTCGTTTATCTATTGGCCTTGAAGCATGGGAGGATATATGGAAAGATCTTAATCAAGCTTTAAAATCACTAGCATCCAATAAGTAAGTATGATTGTTTAGAATAAGCAGTGCAAAATGACTGTATTTACACTGCTTATTAATAGGTTAATCATCTCCAATATGATCGCTTTCTTTCTTTTATAAATGGCAGCAAGATAACAATAAGAAGAGCCAGAAAAAAGGAAAAATAGGCGATAAAAGTATGAGTTTGTAAATTACTTACTCCGATACCGATTAGGCTCCAGGAAATGACGAGCGGATAAGCCCAATCATTTTGATAAAGTCGAAACAATATGGTGATAACAGCAATCATAATCAGAATGATGAAAGACCATAAAGTCATTGATAATCCAAAGCCATTCCAACCTAAATATTTAACGTAGTATGCTATATTTACAAAGGTAGCTACTGTAATCCATCCTAAATAAATAGAGAATGGAAAGAGGTCTATGAAATCATGTTCTGCCTTGTGAATTCTTTGATACACAAATATTAAAGATAGAAGAAGGAGTAGCATGATAATGACGGATGCTAGAAATTGTTCATAATGCCATAAGAATATCCAGGCACAGTTTAATAAGTTGCTTATAATAAAATAAGGTGAAGTCGCACGGTAAAGTCTTAAATTTCTTCGATTAGAAGGGATCTGTCTAAACACCCAAATACCGACAAGAATGTATATAACTATCCAAATGGAGAAGGTAAATCCAGCTGGAGTCAGGATAACATCTAGTTTATTAGAAATTTCACCAGTTGTTTGATCATTTAAGGGTATGGTTTCTGCAAAGAAGTTTACAATAAGAACAAGAATGAACGTTACGATATTTAAATATAAAGTAAACATATTTCAGCTCCTTATCTTCTGTTTTACCTATTTATTCCACAATATGATATAAGATAATCATCCTTTTGGAGTCAGTCTTGCTATTTTTTTAACAAGATATTAAAATAAAGAATATACTAAATATTACTAATAAGGAGGTGTTGAGACTAATGGTACGTTCTGTAGAAATACGCATGCAATTTTTGGAGTTTCTCTATATTTGTTGTGCGATTTTTCATGGTGCATTTGTTCAAGGGAGAAGTCTGTCCTTTTTTAGAACAATTGCATATTAAACAGAACGTTAGTGTCTCTTCACCTACTATACACATAGCTTGATTTTCGAAGGGAGCTGAAAGGCTCTTTTTTGTGTACCCATTTTTACATTTGTCTTTTTTGAAGGCCATAGGTAGAGCGCTGTTATTGCTCTGCCTATGGCTTTTTTTAGTAGAAGGCTTCTTGCTGTTAATCTTCAACAAGAAATTGAATAGGAGGAAATTCGGGAGATTCTGGTGGGAGAAACGAAAGGATTGTGACCAAAGAGTCATTGATTGAATGACAATTTTAGAAGTGAATATGAATTTTTTGTTCAAAAGGCTGTTGTTGTACTGAAATAGGGTTAGTGACTAGCTTCATTATCAAGAGTTATAGAAAATCAAAAATAATTGACTAGTGAGCTATAAAGGAGAAATGATATATGATTGCTTGTGCTTTTCATTCTGTTAGTAAAATGTTTGCAGGAAATCCTGTTTATCATAAAATGTCGTTCGAAGTATATGAGAAGGATCGAATTGGTTTAGTAGGAACGAACGGAAGTGGTAAGACCACTATTTTAAAACTATTATCAGCAGTTGATACACCAGATGAAGGAACCATTTCTATTAAAAAAGGGGCAGTAATTGGATATTTATCTCAAATACCTCACTTTAATTTCGAATGGACTTGTAGAGACGTTTTAGAATCTGCTTTTGTAGAAATGAATGCAATAGAAGAGCGTTTGAACTATTTAGGAGAGCAAATGGCTAATGGATGTAATGATGAACAATTAAATAAATACATGCATGAATATGGTGCACTTCAAGATTCATTTTTAGAATTAGGAGGATATGAGAAAGGATCGAAAATAGACAGAGTTTGCAATGGATTAGCTTTACAAGAATTAATGTCCTTACCTTTTTCTCAAGTAAGTGGTGGAGAGAAAACAAAGGTTAGTTTAGCTTATATTCTTTTAAAGCAACCAGATATATTACTGCTTGATGAACCAACTAATCATTTAGATATTAGTGCTGTAGAATGGTTAGAAGAATATGTGAAAAATTATACTGGAACTGTCATTATTGTTTCTCATGATCGCTATTTCTTAGACCAAGTTGTAAACAAAATATTTGACTTAGAAGACGGTGAGTTGAATATTTATTATCAAAATTATTCTGGATTTGTTTTGGAAAAAGAGAAAAAATTAATGCTAGAATTTCAAGAATATCAAGAACAGCAAAAAAAGATTAAGAAAATGAAAGAGGCCATTAAACGGTTAAGAGAATGGGCGAATCGATCTAATCCTCCAAGTGAAGGATTGCATAAAAGGGCTACAAATATGCAAAGAGCTCTTGATCGTATGGTTAAAGTGAAGAAGCCTATTCTTGAGCGAAAAAAAATGAACTTACAATTTGAAGGAGAGAATCGAAGCGGTAAGGACGTTATTGTATTGAAGGATATTGCTAAAATATATAATGATGAATTTCTTTTTGATAGTATCAGTATGCTTCTTAAATATAAAGAAAGAGCTTGTATTGTTGGAAATAATGGTACAGGGAAAAGCACTTTGCTTAAAATCATTATGAAAGAGATTCAACCTGATGTAGGAGAGGTAAAAGTGGGGAGTAATGTGAAAATTGGTTATTTGTCACAGCACCATGTTTATCGTAATCCAGATATGACTCTTTTAGATGCATTTAGGGAAGAAGTAGCCGTATCAGAGGGAGAGGCGAGACATATTCTTGCAAAATTTTTATTTTATGGTCCTTCTGTTTTCAAAAAGGTAGGTGGTCTAAGCGGTGGAGAAAGAATGAGATTACGCTTAGCTCAATTAATGTACGCGGATCTTAACTTTTTAATATTAGATGAACCAACCAATCATTTAGATATAGATTCAAAAGAAGCATTGGAATCTGCATTGGAAGATTTTGAAGGGACAATACTTGCCGTTTCTCATGATCGATACTTTTTAGATAAATTATCTCAAAGAACCTTTTGGCTTAGAAATGGAACCATGCAATCTTTCGAAGGAGCCTATTCGTGGGCAAAAATGAAACTTTCCAAAAGTGAATGCTAGAAGAGAAGTTTTATTATAAAAGCTCAAGTTGACGAAGGAAAGTATCGACTTCGATACTGTCTTTTAAAATACCGTTAAAATAGAAATAGTAGCTTCGACATAATAGAGTGAACGGTTTATAATAAAGAAAACTTTTGTGATTCGGTATTTTCTAATTTTTTTGAGAGAATTTTTAGATATACGAAATGAATGTGAATAATGAAAAGTAAAGTATGCATAGGAGGTGTTCTTAAATGGATAAATACTTAACATCTGATTGTGATAAATGTTTTGGATTATGTTGTGTAGCTCTGCCATATGCTAAATCATCAGATTTTGCATTTGATAAAGATGGTGGAGATCCTTGTAGGAATTTAAATTCGGAATATCGATGTGTTATACATAATCAATTGAGAGAAAAAGGGTTTCGTGGATGTGTGTCTTATGAATGTTTTGGAGCTGGACAACATGTTTCACAAACTATTTATCAAGGAGTAGATTGGCGAAGAAATACTGATAAGACTAGTGAAATGTTTGCTGTATTTCCTATTGTTCAACAGTTGCATGAAATGATCTGCTATCTAAGTCAAGCGTTTGAATTACCAGAGACAAAAACTTTTCGAAAGGCTTTAAAAAACGCTTATGATAAAACAGTAGAAATGACAAATCGATCGCCTGAGGAAATATTACATTTAGATATACCAGGTCATCGTAATAATGTAAACGAGTTATTAGTCATGACTAGTGATTTAGTTCGAAAACAATTTGTTGAAAGAAATAAAAAAAGAAAAATAAAAAAAGGATTAGACTATTTAGGAGCAAATTTATACGGTGTCGATTTTAGAGGTGCAAGTTTACGAGGGACCTTATTGATTGCGGCTAATTTAAGTAATGCTGATTTACGAAAAGTTGATTTTATTGGTGCAGACTTAAGAGATACAGATTTGAGTAACGCTGATTTAACAGATGGCATCTTTTTGACACAATCACAAATCAACTCAGCTAAGGGAAATAAATATACGAAACTTCCTGAATATTTAACTCCTCCTAGTCACTGGTTGAAATAGTAAACTGTATACAAGGAGAAAATACAAAGCTACAGAAATGTAGTTTTTTTTATTCTTGCAAAGATAGAGACGTATCAGTCACTCTAGTTAAATGGAGATGTTTTGAAATAACCATGCAAAAAACGGATAAAAGAGATTTTCTAAGGAGAGTTGAAAATGTATATTGAAACAAAAAGATTAATCATAAGAAATTTTGAATCTGACGATTGGCAAGCAGTCTATACATACACTTCTAATCCAAGTGTGATGAAATTTATACCAGAAGGTGTATTATTTGAAAAAGATACTAAGAAATTCGTTACAGAACAATATAGGAGAAAAAGTTGAGAAATTCCCAGTTTTTTCAAAAGAAGAGAACATACTTATTGGACATATTGCTTTTTTTAAGTATTTTGGTAATCATACTTATGAGATTGGTTGGGTGTTTCATCCGGATTTTCACAATAAAGGATATGCTTCAGAAGCAGCGAGAGCTGTGTTGGAATACGCTTTTACCAAAATGAAGATCCATAGAATTATAGCTACTTGTCAGCCTGAAAATATATCTTCTTTTCGCGTTATGGAGAAAATTGGGATGAGGAGAGAGGGTAACGGAAATGATTGGTGGGATGAGTATTACTATGCGATTTTAAAAGATGAATGGGGAGAGGGTAAAAGAATTTGAAGAAGATGTTTGCTTTTATCGTGCTATCTATAATTAAGTTCACTTGTGGTTATGTAACAAGTGAAATGACATCGGAAGAGGTTACGAGAGAAATTCGATTAGGTGTTAAAAAACAAGAACAAGAAGATCGAATAGATTTTAAGCGGTCTATAACAGATCAACAAGATCAATACATAGTAGATAATTTTACGATGGTGTTATTAAATAGTAAAGCAATTTCAAAAGCAAATGTCGATAAAGATAATCCAAATGTTTATATTGAAATGAATAGCCCGAAACAAAGTACTCAATTGGCTGATTTAATACTGGAAATGGCGCTATAATAGGTACTCGAGCGGATGAGAGTTGGGATAATATTGATTACAAAAGTATAAATCAAGAGGCTGCCGATTTTATTAAAAAGCAGTTAGTTGAGATAGATTAAGAGAAGCTATATCGAATAATATGCACAAATAAAAGCTTGTAAAGAACAAGAAATCTTCTTTACAAGCTTGTTTTATTTATACAAAATTATTTGGTTAATCCAATTTTATTAAAAGGATAGTAACGAAGTTCTACTACCCCAATAACAGAATCAGCATCGATAGGGCCAAATATTCGGCTATCTTTACTTACTCGTCTGTTATCACCAAGGACAAATAATTGATCCTTTGGAACGTATTCATCAAAATCTCCAGTTAAATGCTCACCTATAGGAAGCATTCTTTTAATTTGTTTTAAGTAAGGTTCTTTATACTTCTTCCCATTAATAATTAATTGATCATTATGCATGACCACGTGATCTCCAGGTAAACCAATTACTCGTTTAATATAGTCTTCGTCTGAATCTGGGGCATGAAAAGTAATAATATCGAATCTTTTTGGTGTACTTAATTTGCTTGTCATCACTCTATCACTTGTTTTGTATGTAGGTTCCATCGATTCTCCCAATACTTCTTTTGGGGCAAAGATAAAATATCTACAAGCAAAGACGAGAACAATAGAAAATAGAATGGGCTTTACCCAAGAAAGCAATTCTTGTTTCATTTTTGACTTCATTATTTAGCCCCCCCTGTTTGAATTATACGAAAAGTATATCATATCCATTTATTCTAAAGTAGGAATAACGGATGAATCTTGTTTAGCTACTGTTATATAAATACTATTAAAGATCGATGCTTCTTTATTGGAAAATGAATCATTTGGAAGAGCCTTGCAATCTTTCCTACAATATTTTCATATTACGGCTTCAAATGGAGATAATGTGTTAAATGATGATAGCAAAAAGACCTCTTGCAAATAACGGTAGCACGTCTTTCATAGAAATATGAAAACGTATCAAAATCAAGAGGTCTATATGTGTAGCATTGTTAACGTAGTTTTGGCATATCATGTTAATCTAAATTTAGTATCTGGCGAATATCCTCTTCAGATAAGGAAGAGAGATTTTTATCGTTATCAATAATTTCCTCAATGAGATGTCTTTTTTTCTCCTGTAGTTCATTCATCTTCTCTTCTATTGTTCCACGAGCTACCAGTTTAATCACTTGTACATCGTTCTTTTGACCAAGACGATGGGCACGATCAGTGGCTTGCTCCTCGACCGCTGGATTCCACCATAAATCGTATAATATAACAGTATCAGCACCGGTTAGATTCAAACCCGTCCCCCCTGCTTTTAAGGAAATGAGAAAGAAATCATGCTCACCTTTATTAAAACGGGTACACATTTCTACACGTTCTTCAGGTAATGTTTGCCCATCAAGATAGAAATAGGTCAACCCTCTTACAGCTAGCTCCTGTTTAATCATTTTCAGCATTTTTGTAAATTGAGAGAATATTAATACCCTTCGTCCAGATTGTATGGATTCCTCCACAATGTGTAAAAACTGTGTGAATTTAGAAGAATTACCTTCATACCCATCTACAAATAAAGCGGGATGACAACATATTTGTCTCAAACGAGTCAAACCAGCTAGAATTCGAATTTTATTTTTTCTAAATGTATCACGATCTAAATGTTTTAAGGTGTCATGTCGAAGCTTGGCTAAATAAGCAGCGTATAGTTTTTTCTGTTCGGGTAGCAAATCTACCATTTCAATAGATTCGAATTTTTTAGGAAGTGTATGAATGACATCTTCCTTTAATCTTCGCAGCATGAACGGACGCAGTCGATTGTTTATATTTTTTCTAGTAAGTTTGCTAAACTCCTTCAAACTCATGAATAATTCCGGAAATACAACATGAAAAATCGACCAAAGTTCCTCAAGTGAATTCTCCATTGGCGTTCCAGTCAGAGCAAAAGAATGATCGGCATTAATTAACTTCACAGCTTTTGCAGTCTGTGTAATTGGATTTTTAAAGGCTTGTGCCTCATCAAAAAAGACGGTATGGAACATTTGTTTCTTAAACCAAATTATATCTTGACGCAGTAATGGGTACGAGGTAATCAACACATCTATTTCCGAATATTGTTGTTGGATTTTTTGTCTTTCAGTTTTCGTACCATCTAAGACTATCGCTTCAATTTCAGGAGCGAACTTCATTAATTCACTTAACCAATTATAGATAAGTGAAGACGGGCAAACGATGAGAGCCGGTTTTCTTTGCTTTCTGATTTCAGGTTGCTCACTAACAAGATAAGAGATAGCTTGCAATGATTTTCCGAGTCCCATATCATCCGCTAGAATACCTCCAAACCCATATTCTTTCAACGTTTTCAACCACTTGAAACCTTGAATTTGGTAGGGATATAGGATAGATTTCAAGTAAGGTGGGACTTCAATATCACTTTTGTCCGGATGTTGTATTTGGTCCAAAAATTTTTGAAAAGAGGTTTCAAATTGGAAGATACCGTTTTCTTCTAAGAGATGCTGTAGTCCTTGGACGACGGGCATTTCCCAATCCTCTTCTTGTGTTGGAACAGTATTTAAAAATCGTCTGATTTCATCGTATTCTCTGGATTCTAAAGACAATAAGGCGCCTTTTTTCAACCTGTAGTATTTCCGTTTCTCTTCTAAAGATTGTAAAACATTTTTCACTTCTGCATCCGGAATCCCATCTAGTTCAAATTTAAACTCCAGCCAATTGGTACGTTCTTTTTTCATCCTGACCGATATGCGAGGTCGGGTATGTCCTTTGAAAATTCGATTTCTAATGGCTGTGGTGGCGTATACTTTAGTAAGGCGCTGAAGTTTCGGCAATGTATGATGCAAAAAGTCATATTCTAACTCTTCATCTTGTAGAAAATATCCTCCTTCTGTTTTGGTAAACCCACTTTCGTCCAACAATTCAAGGATGTTAGCCTCTCTATTTTCATCCCTGATTAATAGTACCCCTAAATGGGGTTCCATTTTAAAAGGATCAATAATAATATCACCATATTGAAACTCTATTCCAGCTAGCAAACGATTCTTAATCCGATCCAGATATAAGTTTGCTAAGAGCTTTGTTTTAGTTAATGATGCTTGGAGTTTCTCAGGAATGATTACATTTCCTAATTTTTTTAGGCCTGGCACAACATTTTCTAAGAAGAGCTCTAATTGGCTATTAGATACAGGAATGATATTTGATTTAGTTGCCTCAATCATTTGTTGTAGATCATACAGTCGTTTACTATCTTCGTCGGTCAAGCAGTACAATTTCCCGTCCATAAGGGCGGTTCTATAATCCTTCATTAAAGTCAATGTATCTAGTCCTTGTATCTGACATTGAAATCCTTTACTCGCTTCAGTAAAAAGGAATTTGAGAGGTAATTTTTCATCAGACTGTTCTATCCTCTCGTAAATGGTCTCATTTTCTCGAAGTTTAGCGTTCTGCGATTGGACAAGTAAAGCAAGCAAATCGGACCAAACGGAAGGGCTGATTAGTATAATTGAGTCAATCTCCGATTTTGGTTCAAAATGGCGGTTATTATCTTCGACAATTTGTATTAAATATTGCAATATTCTATCTTGTTCTGAAGAAAAGTAATAAAGGTTCGGATCATAGATATATGATAAAGAAATTTTGTATGGCTTATTCTCATGTACGGCTTTCAAGAATTTCCGGATATTTAGTATAGGAATATTACCGATGCTTAATTCAATACTAGGAATTTTGTTATTTTCATCGATTAAGAATGGCTCACATATGACATTTAACTCAAGTTGTTGTCTGTTTTCAAAATGCTTTTGCTCATGACTTGAGCGGATAGGTTGTCTAGAGAATATTCTTAACAAGTCATTAGCCATTTCTGGTTCCATTTTAGTGAGTACTTTATTTTCTCTGCTCTGTAATCGATCTTGAATGGCGAATAATACAGCTGCAACATGTTGACATTCCAATTTAAAAGATGATAGTTTTGGACAACTACATGAAGCAATTATATGGTTACTTTCTTCTATTTTAATATGGACATGGAAATCTTCCTTCCCTTTTACTATTGCTTCATAGCAAGGAGGACCAAATAGTAGGAAGTTCACTTTGTCAGCTCGGTAAAATGCTTCTCCTCGTTTGAAGGAGATGGTTCCGCATATTTCTTTTATTTTTTGCTGATTGAGTTTCATGGATTTCTCCTTCCAAAGAGATGTTGTTCATAGACTGTATTGTATCATACCACTTAGAAGAGATATCATCCAAACCACCTTAGTGGGATATTGATATGTACTACTTTTTCTCGTTATTGTCGTTTGTTACAACAACAATCTTAAACAGACAAAAAACCATTCTCATCAAGAGAATGGGTTGGAATAATAATTGGTTTGATTGTAAGTGTTGTACAGATAAAAGAGATATCGTTCAAATGATATAGAGCTTTCATTATGATGTATAACCACATGACTCATTTTATACGCTCTATCATTTCGTGGTAACTTTGCCAATTTCGCAAGTGTTTTAAAAGATAGTCTTATAGCTGAATTCATTAGATAGGATGATTGCATGCTCCCTGGCTTTCTTGTGCTATTTAAAGCTTCAATCATTTGTTCGGCGGTTGCTATCTCTGCTCCGTGACCAAAATACGTACCATCTTCTAGTACGACAGCATTTTCTCCACGCCACCAAGGAGTTTCTGGATTATAGTCAGGATTATTAAAATAGACTACGTCTCCAGGTAAAAAATAATCTGTTGTAATATTTCGTATACCAAGATCAGAATCAGAATGCCAGCTATATAAATAGAGGTTTGAAAAATGTTGATTAAATAGATTTTCACCTATGCTGTTTAAAACAGCATGATAATAAATAATGACTATGGCTGTAGCACATTCAAACGCATATAATGGGCTGTTATTGTAAATGTCTTGAATAGCTTCAGAAGGTGTTACACCACGCCGTAATTGAAATCCTCCGTTACTCGTTACATGCCAATACCGAGAATTTGCACGAGACTTTTCAAAGCTTTCGAATTCAGCTTGACTTTGCTTCATGGCTCTTGCACTTTCTATAATATTTTTCCTCAAAGTTACTTCAAACATTAATTCATTGATGGATGAATACGAATGGACAGACGAATCTGTTATCATTCTTTGGATGATTACATTTTCAATATAGCCGATTCCCAACATGCCATTTGGATGGAAAGGCATTCCTGAGACTTGTAACATCCTCTCCCTCATTTCTTGTGTAGTGTTGTTGGTGCTATTACCAAATGTATTTTATATTTCATTTTATTATGTATACAAAAACAAGACTTTGAAGGAAAGGGTATAACTTTATACTTTATTCATAGTTAATCCAAGTAACGAAATGAACGAATTCGTTTTGAAGTAAATAATCGAAAAAATACAATGATAAATAAGATTCCTATAAAGAGTGCTAAGATGACTTCCTTTAATGCTGTATGAAAAAGTAAAGTGGATATGATTATGAATAATTGAGCGCTTAGTAACATGATTAATACATTCAAAAAAGAAGACTTGAAATCCAATTCGGAAATGGGGTAGTGAATGATAATATCGTTCAAGGCTATTTGTAAAGGTAGCAATTGATAACCTGTTATAAATAGGACAAGGATTATAGCAATCCATTGATAACATGGTAAGGCAAAAATAAGGATAGATGAAATCAGCGTTAATCTTAGGTATAAATAAAAGAACGTATTATATGTAATAAATAAAAGAGCAAGTAAATATCGAAAGAAAGAAGAATGCTGATAAGGAATAGCTAGTTTCACTATCGATGTAAGCCATTTTCTTTGCTTAAATGAATAAGCAAGATGTGGAACATCTACGTATATATTAATGAATTTATAAATTTGTAATACAACTTTTTCTTCTTGTTCCTTCCAATTGATATGAAGCTATTATAATGGAATTATAAATCATTTTACAACGAAGTCAGAAAATAAAGCTCTCGTATCTCTTCTTTTACATTTACATTCAAAGTCGTTACAATCATAGAATATAGTCAATATAATTTCCCATCGTAATAATAAAATGTAGATTGCTAGACAATTATTACTATGCTGAAATGTCCTATTTTCTGTCATAATAGAAGGTGTTATTATTTCTATTTTTTGAGCTGGGATTGTAGAAGGTATAGGAGGAGCCAGATTAACGAATAATGAAAAAGATATGATTCAGGGGAGTATTACTAAAAAAGTGCAAAATTATTGGATATTGTTATACGATTGTGACTGCCTTTAGTGAGGAAAGGAATGTTTCTAGCAACATGAAGTTTTGAAAGTGTAAAGCCTAAAATTATAGGAGTACGATGCTTATTGCAAGAAGTGTAATAAGAAAGGTGGATTTTACAATGAAAACGGAGCAAGAAATAAGAAGAGAAATCGAGAATACTAAAATAACAATCAATTATTATCATGGTGCATATAATAGTGGAAAAATATCAATAGGCACTTTAAAAGGTAAAGTAAATGGCTGTGAATCAACTATACAAACATTATTGTGGGTTTTAGATGAGGTCTAATTCATAAGATTATTTATAACTTTAGAATATAAAAGGAGCTATAAAAATGCTCCTTTTTCTTATGAAGAAATATTTTATTTTCAAACATATAAGTCTTAGTATATTGGGTCAGGTACTTTGAAAAGTAACATATACGTTCTAATAAAATGATTAGAGTTAAAGTATTTAATATAATGTTCCAAGCTTTATGATGGTCATTGTTACTGAAAAAAGCCGTAAAAAACCCAATTGTAGACTCCAAAAAAGTAATGGAAGAGAAAAAAAGAGATAATATTGGGAAAGTAATGGGTAAATTGGTAACGGCTAAGTTTAGCAACACAGAGAAAATAATTAGTGCTACTAAACTTATCAAAAAGCAAGAAAAAGAAAGTTAGAGTGTCTTCCAAAATATATCGAAGGAATTTGATAGAATGATAAAAAAGATGTGAATAAAATTAGCTTCATAAGGTCGATTGGAAAGTAAGGCGAGAATTCTATGGAAGCATTCAGGAGCAGCATTCGACCTTTAAGTATGTAAAACAGCGATATAAAAAGATTAGCTTGCTTGTGTGACTACTGCTAATAGCTAAAAATCCATTTCGGAGGAATTAGGATGTTCATACATAAAATAATGATGATTTATCTTTAAAAATTATTGAGTTAAATGATGCAAAAAGCTTACTTAAACTAATAAATCGTTCAAGGGATTATTTGAGAGAATGGCTCCCTTGGTTGGATCTTACTAGAAATCTTGAGGATGTGATGGAATTTGTAAAAAAGTGTCAAATAGATTATGCAAAAAATAAAAGTCTAAATACAGTCATTGTATTTAAAGGAAATATTGCTGGGGTAGCAGGTTTTAATCAAATAAATTGGTCGAATAAGACGGCACAAATTGGTTATTGGATTGGAGAAGAATTTCAAGGAAACGGAATAGTGACAAAAGTAACGAAATCATTAATCAATTATGCTTTTAATCATTTAAAACTAAATAAGGTTGAAATTAGAGTTGCCTTTGAGAATATGCGGAGCCAATCTATCCCTGAAAGATTAGGTTTTGTAAATGAAGGCTGTATTAGGCAAGCGGAATGGCTCTATGATTGTTATGTAGACCACGTAGTTTATGGAATATTATCGGATGAATGGAATCAAAACAGTTAGATGGTTCATTATTGAATAATGCAATACGCGTAATATGAGTTTTCTTAATAGATTCTTCATAATTTAGTAAACTTGTTCTTAAGATTTGCCTGATAAAGTAGGATTCTAAAGAGATTTATTACTACTTTTAGAGGTGATTAAAGTGGGAAAAACAATTTATGTAAATAGTTTATTAGTGTTGTTTATATTTGTTATTTGCTTTACATTAATATTTTTTAAACTTAACTAATCATGAACGTTATGACACTATAGAGTCTATATGACCATGAATTATTGGGAAATTAGTAATAGAATAAGAAATGTAAGGGGACGATTCTTTATGTTAAGGAATCGCTTTTTTTTTGTTTCGAAGTGTAATAAACAGTATAGAATTTATAGATAGCTTTGTTAAAAAATAAGTTTCATTCTAGATTAAGAGTTAATAAAACAGGAGTAGTAGCGCTTTGACAGGTGGAGAGTGCACAATTGATGTAGTATTTGGGCCAAGTGGCGAGAGGTATATAGTGGATTTGAGTATCTTACCACCTAAGGGTCAACCTTTATCAAAAACAGATGTTATTTGGCGTGTTTTAAAAAAATAATATGAAGTCGATTAAAGAAAACAACGCTTAATTCAACCCACAGCCAGCTATACAATAAGGGAAAAAACGCAAGTAGCAAAAATAATTGTATACTTGCAGTTGGATGAATAGAAGGACCTAATAGCGGGAATTGAAAAATAATGAAGACAAGAAGAATTCCAGCAAGTAATGAAAGAGCCCCAGTAATAATAAGACTAAACCGTCGTTCCCACACATGGAAGGCGAAACCAATTCCTATTCCTAACAATCCAGTGGTAAACGGAAAGATAATTAGTTCACTAGGTTGAATTATTAGGAGGAGAAATATTGTTACTATGTAGCTTAAAAAACCAAACCGAATAGATAATACGGAGCTAATCAAAATGGGTGCTGTTGCAAAAGGACTAATAAGCAACCCGATAACAGGTAATAATCCACCTGCTGATTGGAAAAAAGCTGCTAGTGACGCTAATAAAGCAATGAGTGAAATTTGTTTTGATAAGGTAGTATCTTTTTTGAAAGTCTCCGAAATAGCATTTGCTTGTTTTGTAACAGGCTTAAGTAAAAACATAAAAATCTCCTTTTAATTTAAGATGTAAATGATATGGTATGAACTTGTGTTTCTTTATGAATAGAAAACGTTTTACCATTCGATTAACTTAAAAAGGGGCTGTCTGAAAAGTGATATTTATCACTTTTCAGAGGCCCCTACGTTTTATGTGATTACCATTTTTATCGTTTGCTATCGTGTATTTTTACTTTCTAAAAAAGCTGATGTTACACGTTTTGGCCTATGCATCGCTTTATTCTATTCTTTGGTTGGGATAAGGACAGTATGAAACTTACATAAAATATAAGAGGTTGCCATCGAATTATTTTCTTTTTGGACATTCTCTTTTCATAAGTAGAAAATACTATTGCTGTTCACTCATTTTCTTGGCATTTAAACGCTCTTCTAAAATTTGAATCATATAAAGAAAATGTCCAGCTTCTCGTAAAACATGATCGGCCAGAAGAGGATTAATTACACTCTTGATTTGGCAAGATTGTATAAGTTCTAAACCGGCTTTTTTGAAACTTTGAAGTTCTGTAGTAGCGTTTTCACTGTCTTTATTCATTTTTCCAATGATAGGATATGTAGGCTGCTTTCGATATAGCATGGATTCAACATCTCTTGCTTGATTTAAAAGCGTTTCAAAGTCATCTCCAAATTTAAGAGCTGTTTTTACTAAGTTTCTTTCAGATTGATCAAGCAATGATCCAATAAATCTTGAATGTTCCATCATGATTCTTAACCAAAAAACATTTTCATTAATGATGGCATCTTGAATTGGTTCTAAAATTCCTTGATTAAATTTTTTTAGAGTTCGCATAAAATATTCTGCTTCACGAGCAATATGATCCACAAGTAAAGGGAAATTAAAGCCACTAACTTTGCAATTAATGATAAGAATGAGAAGGTTTCGTTTAAAATTACGGAAACCATATACTAATTCTATGCTTTCTTCATTTAATTTTCTAACTAGTTCAACATTGTTGGGAACTTGATAAGCTTTTTTTTCTTGTTGTTCAAAGTAATGATAAAAGCGAACGGTTTGTTGAATGAGGTTGATATCTTTGTGATTAAAGCCCTCACTTAAGAATAAAGCGTGCTCCTTCATAATCCTTAGCCAAAATTTATTTTCTGTAAGGGAACGTTCGACAAATAATTGTTCAGTTAGTGATTCCGGTTTCGCAGCAAATGACTCTGGGGGAAGTAGCATTTGATTATATTGTTCTTCCGTTATGTGCCCAGGGATGTTATTCTGCATTACTTTCCTCCTTTATTGTGTATATATTACAATCTTATTCCTTTAAGGTTTAATTGATACCTAACAGTGTATAAATTTTTAAAATTGTACTCTGTTTTATAAGAAAGTGAGTAGTTATGTTTTCTTGGTAAGTTATTTTTCAAATAGTGCGTATCACCGGATATGTGTATAATAACCATTTTTCTGAAAATGGTTATTATAAATTAGTAGTGGCTTATTTTTTTTGTCTAACGCAACTTTTTTACAAGTAACCTACATATATATAAATAGGCAAAAAGGTTGCTGTAGACCCACCCATACTTGAATTGTTATCATATTTAAGTACTGAAATTTGGGGGGCAAAAAGATGGAAACAGAAAAATATAACAATCTCAAATTAGGTGAACGCGGAGCAATTATTAGTATCATTGCCTATATTGTTCTTTCCATTTTAAAATTAGTTATTGGTTATATGAGTAATTCAGAAGCCTTAAAAGCGGATGGTTTAAATAATACTACAGATATTATTGCCTCTATTGCAGTTCTTATTGGACTAAAGTTGTCACAAATTCCACCAGACAAAGATCATCGTTACGGTCATTGGAAAAGTGAAACGATAGCTTCTATGGTTGCTTCTTTTATTATGGTAGCAGTCGGAATACAAGTCTTAACAGGTGCAGTTACTTCGATTTTTGAAGGTGGAAAAGAAACACCTGATATTCTTGCAGCTTATGTTGGTTTATTTTCTGCATTAGTTATGTATTTCGTATATTTATATAACAAAAGACTAGCTCAAAAAATCAATAGTAAAGCGGTAATGGCAGCTGCCAAAGATAATCTTTCAGACGCGTGGGTTAGTATTGGAGCTGCAGTCGGTATATTAGGTGCTCAATTACATATGCCTTGGTTAGATACTGTAACAGCTATAATTGTAGGTTTACTAATTTGTAAAACAGCATGGGATATTTTTAAACAAGCATCTCATGAGCTTTCAGATGGTTTTGATGAAAATATTCTTCAAGAATATCAAGATATTATTCGAAAGTTAGACGGGGTTAAAGGGATTAAAGAAATAAGAGGAAGAAATTACGGTAATAATGAAGTAATAGATGTCGTTATCCTTGTTAATTCTACGTTAGATATAACTGAAGCTCATAATATAGCAACTCGTGTGGAAAATATTATGATTAAAGAACACGGAGTATACGAAGTACATGTTCATGTAGAGCCCAATTAAGAGGGTTTTTGAAAATTATAAGTATAAGAATCAAAAAGCGATTTTTTCAAAAATCGCTTTTTCTTATGTGAGAAAAAAATAAGCTTAATGAATGAAATCTGTTTGTTTTTCATGTATTCACCACTTGGTTAAATATGGTAAATTATTATGTAGAAAACAGCCTATTTTTAAGAAAATATCTATAGAATGCCAATTTATGAAGGAGAAAAATACTTTGAAAAGAATAAGAGAAGCCAAAGAAGTGGATATGGAAGTAGTTTATATGATGGGCTATGATGTATGGGGAGAAAATATATCTTCTCAAGATTATATTGCTATGTGCAATGAATCTAGTAAGTACAAAAGAGGAATATGGTATGCTTTGGAAGAAAGTAATACTAAGAATTTGTTATGTTCGTTAATAGTATATAAGTTAAATCCTTCAGAAAATATGATTGTTCGAGGAATTGGTTCGATAGCGACTCCTAAACCCTTAAGAAATCGAGGATATGCCAGCTTTTTAATTAAAGAAGTCATAAACCAATTAGAGAGAAATGATCAATGTGATCTTATTTTTTTTGTATAGCGATATTGGTACAGACTTTTACAAGAAATTAGACTTTATTGAATTACAAAAGGATAAACAGAAATATTCGGATAGTATTTGTATGTATTATTCAAAAGAAAATGTTTGGAACTCTATAGAATTTGTAATTCCCAGTTATTTTTAAAGTATACTTGTACATTACAAATGCAAGAGGCTATTTTTTATGTTTCTCCAAAAATTTTAAAATACAAATAATTAGGATGAAAACTACTAAAGAGATGGAAATAGCATTACCAATAAAAACAACATCGAATTCACGTAGATGATATTCTTTTATTCCATGATAATTTAGCAAGATCTTTCCTGAGTTATCATAATCCATATAGCTTGAGGTAATGAAGAGACTAATTATGATAGCACCAATTAAAGATAATGTTAGTTTTTTCATAAGAATCTCCTTTGCAATTATAATGGCTTACATGATTTTTATTGTGATAAATTAGAACAATTAAATTGAGGATGTGATCATTTTGGAACAAGTTTTACTAGTTATTGATGTGCAACAAGATTTAATAGAAGGTGAATCTGGAGAGAAAGGTGTTTTTGAAAAAGAGAAACTAATTTACAACATCAACTATGTTATTGAAAAGGCAATGCGTGAAAAAGTTCAAATTGTCTTTATTAGAGATAAAGATGTTTCAGGTGGTAATGGAAGTGGATTTCAAATACATCAAGAGATTCGAGTGCCATCCACTGCCACTATATTTGATAAATACGCAACAAATTCTTTTTATGGAACGCCTTTACTAGAACTTTTACATAAAAAAGACATAGAGCATATCGTTATTATGGGATGTATGACTGAACATTGTATCGATACAGCTGTCCGGATGGCAACGGTTAATGGTTTTGATGTAACACTCGTTGGAGATGGTCATTCCACAGCAGACTCGGAAATATTATCTGCTGACCAAATTATTCGTCATCATAACAAAACTCTTCATGGTCATTATAATGTAGATCACTTCTCAGTTGTTAGAAATTCACAAGAAGACGTGTTTAATCCAAATCATAATAAATATAGATAATATTTGTATTGTATAATACTTTATTTATAGAGAGGGTGTTTTAAATTAAACGCCCTTTTATATTTTTAGACTTTAATATTGAGTTAGTGATTTTGTGAAGATTTAAACAATATTACTTTATATGCTTTGAACTAATAGAATTGAATTGATAAAATGAATGTAAAATATATTGAAAGTTTTATAATTATATATATTTTAAAATTACATATTAATACGAACATAGAGAAGAGTGATTTTAATGGAGATTGCAAGGAATTTACACGATTATTTGTTAGAGAATGCAGATGAAATGACACAAAAATGGTTAGACACTCGACTAAGTAGTGACTCTTCCCTCTATTCAAGCAAAGCCCCCAATCAAGATTTAGAAATTATAAGAGAACAAAACATACGATTTATTAAAGTGTTATCAAGTTCGTTAATTGAAGAAACGAATAAACAATACATAGAATGGGTAAAAGAGGTATCATTACATAGAGCGAAGTCTCAAATAGCTTTACATATTTCTTTAGGGAACTTTAAAAAGTTTAGATTCATATTTTGGGAATGTATTTTGACATTTGCAGAAGAAAATAATATCTCAGCCTCTGAATTAGGAAAGTTGGGAGCTAAAATTAATTTTACATTGGATCATGTTATTGAATTATTTATTTATAAATATGAGGAAGTAAATCAAGAATTACTAAATTCTCAAAAAGAAATGATTACAGAACTAAGTTGCCCGGTCATTTCAATCAATTCAGCTATTGGTATATTACCTATAGTTGGTGGTATTGATACATATCGTGCAAAAGTAATTAAGGAAAATGCTCTTTCTCAAAGTAATAAATTACTTTTGAAATATTTGGTGATTGACCTTTCTGGTGTTCCGGTTGTAGATACAATGGTTGCTAATGAAATTTATCAGTTGGTAGATATGCTGTCTTTAATTGGTATCAAAACGGTTTTAACTGGAATAAGTCCGTGGATTGCACAAACAAGCGTGCAATTAGGTGTGGATTTTAGCAAAATTCGTATTTACAGTACTTTACAACAAGCATTACCTATTCTATTAAGAGAATCTGAATTAAATCTATAGTAATATGACCATTAAGGAGATGCTTCAAGAGTATGGTTTGATTATTTTTGAAGTATCTCCTTGTTTTGGTTTATGTAGTTTTTGTTAGAGATATCTAGAATAATTCCAAGGATTGTTATTAATATTTAATATTGAATTTTTCATATCCTTTGATAGAGTCTAATTCTCTAACAGATACATTTGTAACATCCGCAAATTGAGGTCCTTTTGATACCTTATGAATAAAGGCTTGAATGTTTAATGGAGGACCCTCAGCTTCTATTTCTACGTTTCCATCACTTGTGTTTCGAACCCAACCTGTTACATGATGATTCGCTGCTTCTAAGGCAGTGAAATAACGAAATCCTACTCCTTGAACATGACCTTCAATAATGATAGATACTGCGTTCATAATCACTTCACTCCTACATATAAATTAATATAAAAAAATATATATTTATTGATTTGGAACAAGCTTACAAAATAGGTTTAGTAGCTAATGATACTCATTGAAGTGTAGCCATCCATCTTCAATTAGATACAAAAGCACTTGTGTTTTCTTATTAATTCTAGCATACATGAAAAGACAGTGATTAAAAAACAAACAGAATATTCCGTTTTATGGTAATATATTAGAAAATTCCATTGTGGGTAAGGGTGATGGACATGCAATCACTACAAATTATGAATACTAAAATACAACCACCTGGTGTCCGAGATACGATCATTCGCAGAGCAACTCTCCATAGAAAACTTCAAACAATCAATCAATATCCAGTAACATTATTATATGCAGGTGCAGGTTATGGAAAAAGTACTTCCTTGTCTCTCTATATTAATGAGTTAAAAATAAAAGCTAGCTGGTATAGTATGTCATCTCATGAAGATGATTTCTTACCGTTTCTTTCTTATATCATACATAGTATTCAAAAGACATATCCTTCCTTTGGTCAGATAATGATAAACATGCTTGCAGTTAGTAATCCGTATTTACAGGAAAAAGATGTACTGTCAATTAGTACGCATTTTATTAATGAAATTGTAAGACTGAAAGAAGAAATCATTTTAATTATTGATGATTTCCATCATGGTGAAAAATCAATAGAAATAATGGAATTCATGGAAACGATCATAGAGCATTGTCCAAATAATTTCCATATTGTTATTTCTGGTAGAAATAGACCGAAATGGAAGCTATTAACTAGAATGAAAGTGGAAGGAAAACTGTTAGAGTTAACACAAAAAGATTTGATTTTAGATAAGGAAGAAGTAGAGCTGTTAATGTCTGATGTTTATCAATTGCATCTGACAGAAGAGGAAATAACAGAAATTTATAAGATCACAGAGGGGTGGGTTATTGCTTTAGGGATAATTGGGCAACAACTGCAAATAAAAAATGATCTTTGTGATTTAGTACAAAATAGAACGCAATCACTAGAAAATTTATTTGAATATATTGCTTTAGAAGTCATACAAAAACAATCTTCAATAGATCAAATGTTTTTAGAACAAACAAGTATTTTAGAAGAATTATCAGGAAAAGTTTGTGAATATATTCTTGATATAGATAATGCGGAGATGATGTTGTTTAGCTTAGCTGAGAAGAATATGTTTATCATGTCTACTGGCGATAATCAATACCGATATCATGCACTGTTTAAAGAACTACTCGAAAAGCGTTTCAAAGAAACGCAACCTGTTGCGTATCGAAAACTACATGAAAAAGCTGCCAAATATTATGAAAGACAAGCTATGTATGATCAAATGTTATATCACTTAGAAAAGAGTAAAAGATTTGATGCAATAGCACTTATCTTACAAAAATACGGTTTCCAGCTTTTAAGTGAAGGTAAATTACAATCACTTTATGAGTTAGTAAAAAAGATTCCGAAGCAACAAAAGAAAATCTACTATTGGTTATGGTATTTTGAAGGAGAAATCTTGAGAATCCGCTCCTACTATGAAAAAGCAGAAATTTGCTATGAGAAAGCAATCTTCGAAAGTGAATCCTATATGGATAGTAGAATTAAAAGCTTAGCAAATGAAGGAAAGGCTCGAATATATATTGATACTATTCAACCAGGAAAGGCGGAACGACATTTACAAATAGCCATTGAGTGTAGAGATCATAGTGAAGATTTTACCATCAAGGAAAAAAAAGAATTATATTTCTTAATGGCAGAGAATCTTATTAATAGTGGAGATGTTAAGAAAGCGGAAAAATGGTTACAGAGAGCAAAAAGCCAAAAGTTGATATTGGAAGATTATAATGTAAAAGCCCGATTGTTATTGCGGACTGGTAGATTAGAAGAAGGGAAAAGAATTTTATTAGAGAGAAAAAAAGTACATCCATTCAATATTGAAAATCATGTACCTCAAACACATAGAGAAACGGATTTACTCCTTGCTCTTATTGAAGCTTACATGGGTAATGGTGAAAAAAGTAAACAATATGCACAACAAGCTATTCAACAAGGAATACTAATGGTTTCCTCATATGTAGAAGCTTGTGGGTGGATTAGAATGGGGCATTCCGTCCAACTTGATTCAGCTTATGAAAGTAGTATGGCGATTGAATGCTATGAAACTTCTTTGCATCTAATGGAAGAATTGAAGAATTCTAGGGGAAAAGCAGAACCATATATGGGATTATGTATATATTGGGGAGCTCAGAACAATGGTTATGAAAAAGCAATTGCATACGGAAAATTAGCTCTAGAAGAAACAGAAAAGGTATACGATTTATGGTTGTCGTCATATATCAAGCTATCTTTAGCAATAGCTTCCATTCATAAAGAAAAGTGGGAGCATGCTAGTCTTTTATTAGAAGAAGCGGAAACATGTTTAAGAGATTGTAATGATTCTTATGGTCTAACTCTCGTTTCTTTATGGAAAACTTATGTTGCATTTTCTATTAATAATGGGGATGTTTTTGTTAAAGAGTGTTTAACATTATTGCAACGAATACAGTATGGAAATTATGAATTTCTATTTTTAAAACGAACGTTATTTGGACCACTTGATATGCAACAATTTGTTCCCATTCTGTTGGAAGCCCAAAGGAGATATATTCAGGAGCACTTTGTAGCTACTATTCTGATGGAATTAGGCTATGGAAATATTAATCTTCATCCAGGTTATACATTAAGAATAGAAACATTGGGAGCTTTTAAAGTATATTTAGGAAAAACAGAAGTGACAGATTGGCAAAGAGGCAAGGCAAAGGAGTTATTTGAATTTTTCGTTACTCATAAAAAAGATTATATTCAAAAACAACAAATAATAGATAGACTTTGGCCGGAGCAAGATGAGAAAACGGCGGATCGAGATTTTAAAGTTGCGTTGAATGCATTAAATAGTGTTTTAGAGCCAACAAGAAAAGCGCGAATGGAACCTTTTTTTATAAAAAGAACTGGGAACAGCTACGGATTAAATGTGCAATCAGGGTATTTTTTAGATACGAAAGAATTCGAAGAGTGGACTCTTGCAGGGATTGATGAAAAAGATTTTCAACGCTCTAAAGATTATTTAGAAAGAGGCTTAAGAATATATAAAGGTAATTATTTACCTGACAGGCGTTTTGAGGATTGGTGTATGAATGAAAGAGAACGCTTACAAGTAATTTTTTTAAGAGGGGCCGAACGGATGGCTCAAGTTTCCATTGCCATAAAAGATTTAAATACAGCTATATATTGGTGTGAACAAATTATTCATCAAGAACCGACATGGGAAGAGGCCTATCGATTACTTATGTACTGCTATTACTATAAAAATAATCGACCACAAAGCATTAAATGGTATCAAAAATGTTATCTTATCTTACAGCAGGAACTAGGAGTAGAGCCATTAGAAACCACAAAGAACATGTACCGTATGATTTTAGATTCTGCAAGAATTGGTCCTATTACATGAGTTGCTTTCTCACTTTAAAACTAATAAGATTCATACAATTTATAAATATGGAAAGTGTCTAAGACGTTGTTCTTTAGGCACTTTTTTGATGTTTATAGATTCATATTTGGTTTGTTCCTAGCTGTTTTCATTCATGGATTATAAATAAGTGCGAACACGAGTATCACCTAGACATGCTTGGATTTTTTCGATTTTGTAACTCCAGTGTAACTACTAATAGGTACGATGTTTGTAAGCATGGTGATGCTTAATCTTAAGCAATTTATAGGGGGTAAGAAGACAGTGAAACGGAAAAATATTCTTTTAATGTTTTTACTATGTTTTATCGTAATTTTTTCGGCTGCTTGTAGCTCTAGCTCTGGTGGTAAGGAAGATGGAGGTAAATCCAAAGATCGAACAGGAAGTATTAAGATCGGTGTACTTGCATCGATGACTGGTCCGCTCGAAGCATATGGAAAACAAACAACTAGAGGATTTGAGCTTGGATTAGATTATGCAACAGAAGGTAAGTTAGAGGTTGCTGGTAAAAAAATCGAATTCATTATTGAAGATACAGAAACGAAGCCTGAGGTAGCCGTAAAAAAAGCTACGAAATTATTAGAAGAAGATAATGTAGATTTTTTAGTTGGATCATCTAGCTCAGGAGATACTTTAGCTGTCGTACCACTAGCTGAAGAATATGAAAAGATTTTTGTAGTAGAACCTGCTGTAGCTGATAGTATTACAGGCTCGGAATACAATCCATATGTATTCCGCACTGCAAGAAATTCGTCACAGGATGCAGTAGCTGGGGCAGCTGCTATTGCTGGAAAAGGTGTAAAAATAGCAACTTTAGCACCTGATAATTCTTTTGGTCGCGATGGTATTGCTGCGTTCGTAGAAGCAGCTAAGGATTTAGGGGCAGAAATAGCTCACGAGGAATATGCAGATCCTGCAGCAACTGATTTCACTTCGAACATTCAAAAAATCATAGATAAAAAGCCAGATTATTTATTTGTTGTATGGGCAGGTGCGAATACACCTTGGAATCAAATCTCAGATATGAAGGTGCAAGAAAAGGGAATCAAAATATCAACTGGAGCTCCAGATATTCCAGCTTTAGCAACGATGAATCCATTAGTAGGAATGGAAGGATTTACGGTTTACTATCATGACTTACCAAAAACAGAGGTGAATGATTGGTTAGTTAAAGAACATAAAGCACGATTTAATGAGGAGGTTCCAGATTTATTTACACCTGGTGGAATGAGTTCTGCTATAGCTATTGTTGAAGCATTGAAGAAAACAGAGGGAAATACGGATACAGAGGAATTAATCAAAACGATGGAAGGAATGAGCTTTGATACTCCTAAAGGAGAGATGACATTCCGAAAAGAAGATCATCAAGCGTTGCAAACACTGTATGCAATTAAATTGGAGAAAAAAGCAGGTATGGATTACCCAGTTCCAGTGTTGATTCGTGAATTATCTCCAGAAGAAACAGCACCGCCTATTCGCAACAAATAACTGAGTGGATCAGCTAGAACTAGATTTATATAAGATTATCTATTGCTCAGTGGTGATAAAAGTCATTACTGAGCATTATTAGATGTTGTATTTTTTGACCATATATTGATGTAAAAAGAGAGAGGAGGAGTACAATGGGGATTTTAATTGAAACAAAGGATGTAGGAATTTCTTTTGGAGCACATCAAGCTGTAGATCACGTATCATTTTCTATTGAAGAGAATCAATTCACTTCGATCATTGGCCCGAACGGAGCGGGTAAAACTACTCTATTTAATTTATTGAGTGGTCAGCTTTCAGCAAGTCAAGGTGAGATTTATTTTAAAGGGAAAAACATTACAAAGCTTTCTCCTATGGAGCGAACTAGATTAGGAATTGGTAGGTCATTTCAAATAACAAATGTATTCCCAAATTTAACAGTTTTAGAGAATGTTCGATTAGCCGTACAGTCTCAACAGAAGGTGCGCTATCAAATGCTTTCTTCTATTCGAAAGTATAAACATTTTGAAGAAAAGGCTTTACATTGGCTAGGTGTAACTTTGCTTCATAATAAGGAAAATACAGTCGCTAAAAATTTAGCGCATGGTGAAAAGAGAAAATTGGAATTGGCTATGCTACTTGCGCTAGATCCAACTATATTACTTTTAGATGAACCAACAGCAGGCATGTCACTCGAAGATATTCCAATGATTTATGAAGTCATTCAAAAAATCAAAGACGAGGGAAACAAAACGATTTTATTAATCGAACATAAGATGGACATGATTATAAATTTATCTGATCGTGTAATGGTGTTATTTAATGGAAAACTTTTAGCCGACGGTACACCAAAGGAAATTATGAATAATGAAACGGTTCAAAGTGCATATCTAGGAGGTTTGTATAATGAATTCACTACTTAGTTTAGAGAATGTTGAAACGTTCATTGGACAATTTCATATTTTACAAGGTGTTTCTTTAGTCGTCCCTAGTGGAGAGGTAACAGTATTATTAGGAAGAAATGGCGCTGGGAAAACAACTACGTTAAGAACAATCATGGGATTGAATCGAGCTTCCAAAGGTAAAATTACATTTCTTAATGAAGAGATTCAAACTAAACAGCCGTATGAAATTGCTAATAAAGGAATTGGCTATGTTCCAGAGGATCAAGGGATTTTTGGATCTTTAACTGTTGAAGAAAATATGAAGGTAGCCATTAAAAGAGATAATGATGTAACGAAGGAAAGAATGGAATGGATTCTTGATTTATTTCCCGATTTAAAAACCTTTTGGAAGAAACCTGGAGGGCTATTGAGTGGGGGTCAAAAACAAATGTTATCTATCGCTAGAGCATATGTGAATGAATGCGAGCTGCTGTTGATAGACGAACCTAGTAAAGGGTTAGCACCGATTGTAGTAGAGAAAGTGATGGATACAATTGTACAAATGAAGGAAAAAACGACGATTGTACTTGTCGAACAAAATTTTATTATGGCAAGTCAAATAGGTGATTCATTTTACATTATTGACGAGGGGCGCACAGTGTATAACGGCAAAATGAATCAATTAATAGAGGATGAAGTGCTAAGAAGAAAATACTTAGGTATTGCATAAGGAGGGATGAAATGGAGTTATTAGTTAATTTAACTATTAACGGATTAGCTACAGGTATGTTAATTTTTCTGCTAGCTGCAGGCTTAACTCTAATCTTTGGATTAATGAGTGTTTTAAATTTTGCTCATGGAGGATTATTCGCATGGGGAGCATACGGTGGAGTTTGGTTATATCTAATGACTGGAAGCTTCCTAATAGGTATAGTGGCAGCTATTCTAACAGGTATTATTCTAGGCTGGATTACAGAAAAATGGATTATTAAACCTGTATATGGCGATCACGTTCAACAAATCTTAATTACTTTAGGATTTATGTTGGTGTTATCAGAGATGTTAAAGGTTGTTTGGGGACCGAATCAGATAGCTGTTACTCCTCCTGCGTTTCTACAAGGTAGTTGGGAAATGGGAGACATGTTAATTATCAAGTACCGAGCCTTCATTATTATTGTAGGTATAATAGTGTTCGCATGTATTCGTTATATGTTGGAAAAGACAAAAATTGGTTTGATAGTCCGTGCAGGAGTAATCAATAAAGAGATGGTTCAAGCTCTCGGTATTAATATTAATCGAGTGTTTATGTTTGTATTTATGATTGGAGCAGCTTTAGCTGCTTTAAGTGGCGTATTAATTGCCCCGTATGCAGGTGTTATTCATGCAGATATGGGAATGGAATATGCCATTTTAGCTTTCATAGTTGTTGTAATTGGTGGGATGGGAAATATTAATGGATCCATTTTTGCAGCTGTATTGGTAGGCTTATCAGGATCCTTTATGGCTTATTTTGTCCCCGACTTAGCGGTTGCAGTGAATATGATTTTAATGGTAATTGTTTTAGTTTTTAAACCACAAGGCTTGTTTAGGGCAAAGGGGTGATCATGTGAGAATTAAACAATATCAAGGTAAAGGGAATTTTGTATTTATACTTATTTGTGCAGCCTTTATGTTATTTCCATTTATCTACGAAGATCGAAATTTATTAATTATTTTTACACAAATTTTTATCTTTGCTGTCTTTGCAATGAGTTATGACGTGCTGTTAGGTTTTACAGGGATAATTTCTTTCGGTCATGCAATGTATTTTGGAATAGGGGCCTATTCAACTAGTATTATTCTAAAAAGATTTGAACCCGATTTATCTTATGTATTTCTGTCATTACTGATAGGAATCGTTTTAGCAGCCGTTATTAGCTATTTAGTAGGTTTGTTGACATTACGCTTAAAAACACATTTTTACGCTATGCTAACGCTAGCACTTGCAAACTTATTTTATGTAGGTGCAGAGAAATGGCGATCATTAACAGCAGGGAATGATGGATTTACTTTTCGAATCCCAGAAATATTAAGAGACCGCACGAGTTTTTATCTGATTTGTTTAGTGTGCATGGTACTTATATATTTTGCTCTGAAATTATTCATTCAGTCACCTGTAGGAAAAGTATTAGTTGCTATAAAAGAAAATGAACAGCGAACAGAGTCATTGGGCTATAATGTATTACACTACAAAATTATTGCTAGTGTAATAGCAGGAGTATTAGCGAGTATAGCTGGCTCCTTATATGCTATTTCACTACGCTTTGTAAATACGAGCGTATTTTCAATGGATATCACATTAGATGCATTACTAATGACAATTATAGGTGGAGTTGGAACCATCATTGGAGCAGTTATTGGATCGGGTGTGATTGAAGTTGCCCATTATTGGTTAACGAGTTTAGCAAAAATTCATTGGATTTTTGAAAGATGGATTATCTTCTTTGGGATTATTTATATTCTTGCTGTCATGTTTTTTCCGAAAGGCATTGTCGGGGCATTCCATTTATTACGAAATAAATGGAAAAAACCAAAGAAACAAAATCCTGATAATCAGGATCGCAAGCTTGCTGGATAGAAAGTAGAAGTGCATCAATGGAAATAATAAGAGACTAGTCTAGTCATTAATAGATGTATGGATCTTTTAATTGTTTAAAAGGAGTGTACAGATGAATAACATCGGAATCGTTTCAACTGGAATATATCTTCCTGCTCAATTTACGACTTCGAAAGAAATAAGCGAATTAGCAGGAATGCAACAGGAAATTGTCGAAAAAAAACTAGGTATTCTAAAAAAGCCAATTCCAGGAAAAGATGACCATGCTTGTCAAATGGGGATAGAAGCAGCAAGAAAAGCAATTTCTAAAGCGAATATTAATCCAAAGGATATCGACTTAGTGATTTATATTGGTGAAGAGCATAAGGAATATCTATTATGGACAGCAGCGATTAAATTACAACAGGAGATAGGGGCAGTTAATGCATGGGCCTTTGATACTGCGTTACGATGTGGAACCACCATTATGGCAATGAAGGTTGCCAAGGATATGATGTTAGCTGATTCCTCCATATCTACAGTTTTATTGGCAGGCGGTTATAGAAATGGTGATTACATTGATTACAAGAATGAGAGGACAAGATTTATGTTCAATCTTGGCGCAGGTGGAGGAGCTATCATCCTTCAAAAAGGAGCAGATAAAAATATTGTTTTAGAAAGCTCTATTATGACGGATGGGACTTTTTCAGAAGATGTTGTTGTTATGGCGGGGGGGACTAAGTATCCAACTTCTTATCAGACAATAGAACAAAACATGCACAAGTTAGATGTCCTTGATCCAATCGGAATGAAGCAGCGATTGGAAGAGAAATCTATGAAAAATTTTGTACGTGTTATACGAGAAGCTTTGAAGAAAAGTAATCATTCTGAAGATGAAATTGATTATCTTGCCATTCTTCATATGAAGAAATCGGCACATGATTTTGTTTTGAGTGAGCTAGGTTTAAGGAATGATCAATCTATCTATTTAAATGAATATGGTCACATTGGTCAAATTGATCAAATTCTTTCTTTAGAATTGGCTGAACAACAAGGAAAACTTAAAGAAGGAGATATTGTTGTGTTAGTTAGTGCTGGGATTGGATATGCATGGGGCGCTACAGTTATTGAATGGGGCAAACCTATTCAGGAATAACGTTTTTGATTTAAAGTGTCATGAATTATGAAAGATGGTAAAGGAGGAAAAGAAGGATGAATGTAAATGTTGTGATGAAAACGGTTTCGTTGGCCAATGGAGAAAACATAGGTTATCGTGAAAGAGACGGAGGAAGTAAACAATTATTGTTGATTCATGGAAACATGACTTCATCTAAACATTGGGATATACTTCTTGAACAGCTGGATCCCTCTTTTAAGGTTTTTGCAGTCGATTTAAGAGGTTTTGGAGCATCTTCTTATCATAATCCTATTCGGCAAATAAAGGATTTTGCTGATGATATCAAATTATTCGTAGATGTTTTAGAATTAAAAAACTTTTCCATGATAGGTTGGTCAACAGGAGGGGCTGTTGCTATGGAATTTTGTGCAGATTATCCTGGCTATTGCAGTAAACTTATTTTGTTAGCATCTGCTTCTACAAGAGGATATCCTTTTTTCGCTACCGATGAATTAGGCAATGTTAATCCAGCAGAACGATTAAAATCCCTAGAAGAGGTAAAGAGAGATTCTATTCGAACGATTCCGATACAAGCTGCTTATGATACAGGAAATAGAGAAGTATTAAAAGCAATTTGGAATAGTCTTATTTATTCTCATAAGCAACCAGAGTATGAAAAATATGAAGAATATGTAGAAGATATGATGACACAAAGGAATTTAGCAGAGGTGTACCATGCATTAAATACTTTTAATATATCTGCTACATTTAATGGTCTCGTAGAAGGCAGTGGAAAGGCAAATCGAATAAACATACCGATACTAGTATTGAGGGGTAATAATGATCTAGTAATAACCGATCAAATGACGAAAGAAACAATGGAAGATTTAGGGGAAGTGGCTTGTTTTGAAGAGTTAGTTGATTGTGGACACTCTCCTCTAATTGATAATTTAGAGTTACTAAATAATAAAATTACTAAATTTTTAGATAAATAGAGAGGGCATAAATATGAAATTACAAGATAAAGTAGCGATTATTACTGGAGGAGCAAATGGAATTGGATGGGAAGCTGTAAAGTTATTTCTAAGTGAAGGAGCTAAAGTTGCAATTGCGGATTATAACGAAACGTCTGCGGAAGAAAAAATCCAAAGCTTATCAAATGTTACAGATCGTGTATCCGTTTTTAAAGTAAATGTTGCAGATCAAGGCAGTGTCCAGGAAATGGTACAAGCGGTTGTTGAGAAGTTTGGCAAAATAGATATACTGATTAATAACGCAGGAATTACAAAAGATGCTATGTTGACGAAGATGACTATCGAAGACTTCCAAAGTGTAATTGATGTGAACTTAACAGGTGTTTTTAACTGTACACAAGCTGTTGTTCCTTATTTAGTAGCCAATGGCAATGGAAGAATTATAAATACTTCATCTGTTTCAGGTGTATATGGAAATGCAGGGCAAACTAATTATTCCGCAGCAAAGTCAGGATTGATAGGAATGACAAAAACATGGGCTAAAGAACTTGGAAGAAAAGGAATAACAGTTAATGCTGTTGCTCCAGGCTTTATTGAAACATCTATGGTAGAAACAGTACCTGACCATATAATTGCTCAGCTAAAAATGTTGATTCCACTACAAAGACTAGGAAAACCTGAGGATATTGCCAATGCTTATTTATATTTAGCTTCTGATGAAGCCAATTATATAAATGGTAATGTGTTACATGTTGATGGCGGTATTATGATGTAAAAAGTGTAACTGATATGTAACTCTCTCATTTTACTATAGATCTATAGACGAATGAGGGGGTTATTTATTTGTTCTCAGGTGATTGGTTATTTAAGCGTTCTTCACTCACACCAAATCATATCGCGGTTCGTGATGCAGGGTATAGTGAAGGATGGACGTATAAACAATTAAATGATAGAGCAGAGCATCTAGCAGGATACTTTTTAAGTAAAGGTGTATGTAAAGGTGATCGTATTGCTCTTTTAGCTGTTAATCATATTTGTTATTTTGACTTTTTATTTGCTTGCTATAAGATTGGAGCCATATTTGTACCATTAAATTGGCGTTTAGCGACAGCTGAATTAGATTATATTATAAAGGATTGCAATCCAAAAATAATAGGTGTCCATAGTACATTCAATCATGTATCTATAATTGACCTTTCTACACATATTATAAAAATCAACAGTCTTTATTACAAAGAAATGAAGTATGCCAAAAGAGCAAAGAGCAAGGATTTTCATGGGGAGCAACATTTACCTGTAGTTCTAATTTATACAGGAGGTACAACAGGTAATCCTAAAGGAGTTATTCTTTCAAGAGAAAATATTCTTATGAATGCACTTAATACAATTGTGAGTTGGAATTTAAGTTCAGCAGAAATTACGCTAACTTCATTGCCGATGTTTCATACAGGAGGACTAAATGCTCTTACGCTTCCTATTTTATTAGCTGGTGGAACAGTTGTTTACAATGAGGACTTTGAGGCAGAACAAGCTGCACGATATCTAGATTTGTATTCTTGTACAATTGCTTTATTTGTACCAACTATGTATCATTCTATGATTGCAACTCCCTATTTTCAACAATCTTCATTTCCTTCTATGAAGGCGTTTTTGTCAGGGGGAGCTCCTTGCCCAATTGAAATTTATCATGCCTTTGAGAAAAAGGGATTACCGTTTAAAGAAGGTTATGGTTTATCTGAAGCAGGTCCTAATAACTTTTTTATTTCAATAGATGAATCCATTCAAAAAAAAGGTTCTGTTGGAAGACCTATGATATTAAATAATGTGAAAATAATGGATGGAGAGTTATTGATATCAGAAGCAGAAAAAGTTGGTGAATTATTGATATCAGGTGCACACACATTTTCAGGTTATTGGCATAATGAAGAAGCATATCAAGACGTGTATCAAAATGGTTGGTTGTATACAGGAGATTTAGCTAAAATGGATGAAGAGGGTTATTTCTATATTGTCGGTAGAAAAAAGGATATGATTATATCGGGTGGTGAAAATGTTTACCCTATAGAAGTAGAGCAGGCTCTTCTCTCTCATCCTTCTGTTGAGGAAGCAGCAGTTATAGGAGTAAAAGATGAGAAGTGGGGAGAAATGGTTACAGCGTTTATTGTCAGCAGTTGTTCGAATCTTCAAACAGTAGAATTAGTAAACTATTGTGAGTCATTACTAGCAAAATATAAAATACCTAAAGTATTTCATTTTATTGATAGTCTACCTAAAACACATGTAGGAAAAATAGATAAAAAATGTCTACAACAAAAAGGGGCTGTATGAAAAGTGATTTTTATCTCTTTTCATTGGCCCTTACGCTTTATGTGATCTACATTTATTGATACGTTTTGCATGAGTGTGTACTTACTTTCTAAAAAAGCTGATTTTACATACCTCGACTATAAAATGTAAGAGGGTGTCCATTGCATTTTCCTTTTTGGACACCCTCTTTTGTTTCTCATTCGAATTATTTTGTAAAAGTCTCAATCATATCTTTTTCGATAATTTTCCAAATGGATGAGTCTGTTGTGTATAATTTCCCGATTTTGCTATAGAACTCTTTAAGTGCTTCTTGATGTGAAGAATCATCAGATTCAGGTAGCTCCTTTTTCATTTCGTCAACCATGATTTGTACGTTTTTTGCACGAGGTCCCCATTTAGCTACTTCTTCACCATTCTCATTAATTAGAACAATAATAGGGATTGAACGAGCTGTTCCATTGGTTAAATATTGATCCATTAGTTCAAGATTTTCATCTCTGATAAAGAATCTGATATCCATATGAGCAGCACGGGCAATTTCCGTGAAAATTGGAAGGTTCACCATAGCATCGCCACACCAATCAGCTGTTAGTACTAATGCACGGAGGTTCCGATTTTTTAATCGTTCTGCTTCAGCTATCAATTGAAGTGAAAACTGTTCTTGAATATGAAGCATATTTTCTTTATTTACTTGCATGTATTGTATATATTCTTCAGTTGTTAATCCTTTTTCAAACCAATTGTTTAAATTCATGAAAAATCTCCTTTTTAAAAGATATGATATCAAATAAATGTCGATGTAGATGAATCTAGGTGAAGCAGAGCACATCCATACTTCTATATGTTTGAAGCAGAAAAAGGTGCTCATTCTTTCTCCTATTATCCTAGCATGGTTTAAGGAATTTCATAAATATTCTGCTTAATGAAAGTAGCTCTGAAGAAGAGACTTGAACTTTGTTCTTATTCCTAAATTGCTAATTGCTTTTGTTTATCATAAAGCTTGAACATTACGAAATATAAAAATCCGCTAAATACAGTTAAACCACATAATATGATAAAGGTAGCTGTATTACCAAACCAATCTGTCATCGGTATGGCAATTGGTGCTAACATTCTACCAATTGTATGACGCAAACTGGCAGCAGCAAAATATTGTCCCCTCATGCTCTCTGGAGCGAGTTTAGAAATGAAATTGTTCTGAATACCAACGGTCATTAACTCACCAAATGAGAAGATAGCAATAGCAAGGACGAATCCCCATACTAAATGTGTACTTCCCATTGTTAACATCGAAAAGCCATAAACAAGAGATGAAGCAATAAATACATTTTTTTCTTTATACATCTCCATCCACCTAGAGACGGAAATTGTAAAGAGTACGACAAATAATCCATTTAAAGAAACAATCAATCCAAATGCTTGTTCACCAGTAACCTCTAAACTAAAGTTTCCAAGTGTTAATAATGTTTGATTATCAACGACATCTTTAATGTAGACAGGGAAAAGTAAATCTAGTTGTAAAAAGGTCATAGCTGCAAAAATACCAGCAATGATAAAAAGCAAAAATGTACGGTCTTTTACGATAACACCATAGTCTTGAATTTGTGATTTTAAAAATTGTAGACCACTCATAGGCTGATCAGTTTTTTCTTGCTTATTAAGTACATTAGGTGCGGTTTCAACAATCCATTTTGATAAAATAAAACTAAGAAGTAGATTCATAATGGCTGAAAGCAATAATAATTCAAAACGATAGTTTTCGTAAAATAGGCTTCCGATAATAGGTCCAATTACTACAGCCATATTTACGGATGTGTAAAAAATAGCAAAAACACCGCTTCTGTATTTCTCGTCTACAACGTCTGCTATCATTGCTTGACTGGCAGGCCAATAAAATGAACTAAAGATACTTACAATCGAGAAGCAAATAAATCCGATGGCTGCAGAATCGAGCCATGGAGATGAAGAATAGGCAAAGATTAAATAAGCAATTCCCTGCCCAGCCGTTGAAATAACCATCATTCGCTTTCTACCGAAACGATCGGCACAATAGCCTCCCATTAAATTGGCAACCACAGAAAAGCTTTGCGATATAATTAAAAGTAATCCTGCGGTTATTTTGCCAAACTCTTCTGAAAAATAGATTGCTAGAAAAGGGAAAAACATCCAAAATGTAATGTTTACTAAAGCTTCTCCGCCTAAACGAATCTTTAGATTTGTATTCCAATCTCTAAGTCTCATACGTAACACCTCTCTTGGGGCAGATAAAAACAGAAATTATTTCCTTTTTATCATACATTAAAATAAATTATTTCGAAAGTCGTAATATTCTAAGGGGACAAGTGTCTAAAAATATTCATAAAGTACAAGTTTACAAATTACCCTATGGGGTATATAATCTAGGTATCATAGATTATACAAAGAGAGGGATTAGGTAATGGCAAAGAAGATATTAATTGTTGGTGGAGTAGCAGGTGGAGCTACAGCTGCAGCAAGACTACGTCGATTAGATGAAAAATCAGAGATTATCTTATTTGAAAGAGGAGAGCATATTTCTTTCGCAAATTGTGGTTTGCCTTACTATATTGGTGATGTAATCAAAAAACGACAAGCTTTACTAGTACAAACCGTAGAGGGTATGTCTAAAAAATTTGTTCTTGATATTCGCAATAAAACAGAAGTGATTCATATAAATCGTGAGAGAAAAGTAGTTATTGCTCGCAATTTACTAACAGGTGAGGAGTATGAAGAATCATATGATTCATTAATACTATCTCCAGGTGCTAAAGCAATTGTCCCTCCGATAGAAGGATTACAATCAGCAAAAAATGTATTTACATTAAGAAATATTCCAGATACAGATCAAATTAAAGCAGCAGTTGATGAACAAAATCCTCAAAGAGCTGTGGTTATTGGTGGAGGCTTTATTGGATTAGAAATGGCTGAAAATTTAGCTCATAGAGGAATTGATGTGACAATTGTAGAAATGGCGAATCAAGTAATGGCACCATTAGATTTTGAAATGGCTTCAATTGTACACAAACATTTGAAAGAAAAAGGGGTTCAGTTAATTCTGGAAGATGGTGTAAAAGCTTTTTCTGATGAAGGCAAAAGAGTTATTTTATCAAGTGAAACGGAATTGGAAAGTGATATTACCATTCTTTCTATAGGAGTTAGAGCAGAAAATGAATTAGCTATTTCTGCTGGTTTAACGGTTGGAGAACGCGGAGGTATTGTAGTAAATGAATATTTACAAACAAGCGATGAGAATATTTATGCAATAGGTGATGCAGTACAAATACAAGATTATCTATTTAAGCATCCAACGATGGTTCCACTTGCTTGGCCAGCAAATCGTCAAGGGAGAATAGTGGCTGACAATATATATGGAAAGAAAACGGCTTATAAAGGAACACTTGGAACAGCGATTGCAAAGGTATTTGATTTAACAGTAGCTACTACTGGACATAATGAAAAGACTTTAAAAAGATTAGAAGTTGAATATGAAGCGATTCATATTCATCCTGTATCGCATGCAGGATATTATCCAGGAGCAAGTCCAATCGCATTAAAGCTTATTTTTAATAAAGAGAATGGTAAGATTTATGGAGCTCAGGGTGTAGGAAAAGATGGAGTAGATAAGAGAATTGATGTCATTGCAACAGCGATTAAAGGTGGACTAACTGTTCATGATCTTCAAGAACTAGAATTATCATATGCTCCACCATATTCATCTGCCAAAGATCCTGTAAATATGGCTGGCTATGTAGCAGCTAATGTAGTTGATGGAGATGTAAGAGTAGTTCATTATAATCAAATTGATCAACTTGTTAACGAAGGTGCTTTGTTGGTAGATGTTCGTGATCCTTATGAAAGAGATAAAGGATATATTCCGAACTCTATTAATATACCATTAGGTGAATTGAGAGATAGATTAGGTGAACTACCTAAGAATCAAACTATCTATGTTTCTTGTCAGGTAGGATTAAGAGGATATTTAGCAAGTAGAATTCTTGAGTTAAATGGATTTGATGTTGTTAATGTAAGTGGTGGATATAAAACATATGCAGCTGTGTATCATTAATCGCTTTTAAAATTATAGGGCCTATCCAAAAGAAATACTTTTGGATAGGCCCTAAATTATGAGAATAAAAAGAGGTTATGTTACAATTTATCTCGATGTAGGATATTAATATATATAAAAGAGAGCAAAAGGAGGATAAGAAATGAATGAAACAATAGAAACTATTTTAAATCACAGATCGATTCGTAGTTTTGAAGATAAATTATTGTCAGAAGAACAAATTCAGACTATTGTACAATGTGCTCAATCAGCTTCCTCTTCGAGCTATATTCAAGCTTATTCTATTATTGGAGTGAATGATCCCGAAAAAAAGGCAAAATTAGCAGAGATAGCTGGACCTCAAACGTATGTTGAAAAAAATGGACATTTATTTATATTCTGTGCAGATTTACATCGTCATATAATTGCTTCGAAAATGGAAGAAGTAAATATAAATGAAGCAATCGAAAGTACAGAAATCTTTATGGTTGGCTGTATAGATGCTGCTCTTGCTGCGCAAAATGCTGCTATAGCTGCCGAATCTATGGGATTAGGTATTTGTTATATTGGAGGTATTCGCAATAACTTAACAGAGGTTGCAGAATTGTTGCATATCCCCAATAAGGTCATTCCTCTATTTGGGTTAGTAGTAGGATATCCTAAAAATTATTCCGCACAAAAGCCGCGTTTACCGATGGAGAATGTGTATCATGAAAATGAATATTTAAATGATGAATCTACATTTGAAAATCAGTTGAAAGATTATAATGAAGTTATTTCTAATTATTATCAAGAAAGAACAAAAGGTGCTAGAAAAGATACGTGGACGACGCAAGTTACTAATATGCTCAGTAAAAAAAGTCGCTTGTATATGAAAGATTTTATAGAGAAACAAGGATTGAAGAAATACTAAGTGAAAGTCGAAAAATGAAATATTTCCTGGACAATATTTTCATGAATCGACATAGACTTTTATTAGAAGAATGAAGATTTATTGTAATAAAAGTTAGTAAAAAACGGTGAAGGAATGAATTCTTCACCGTTTTTTATTCTTTATTTGATATAACTTGTTAACAATTTATAGGCATTTTGTACACGTTCATCAGACGGTGGCTCAGTATCTTGTAGGGGGTATGATAGGCCTAGAGCCTCCCATTTGTATACTCCTAACTTATGATAAGGTAGGACCTCTACTTTCTCTACATTAGATAGAGTGCCAATAAACTCACCTAATTCATCTAAATATTCATCGAAATCTGTTACACCTGGAACTAAGACATGTCTAATCCATACAGGGATTTTACGATCAGATAAATATTGTGCGAATTTTAAGATATGATCGTTGTATTTGCCTGTAAGACGTTTATGTTTGTCACGATCAATATGTTTTAAATCTACTAACACTAAGTCTGTGTATTTTAAAAGCTCATTGAATTCCTCTAGAAATTCGGGTTTTTCAGAGAAACAACCACCAGAACTATCTAATGTTGTATGAATACCTTTTTCCTTGCAGGCTTTAAATAAAGAAGTGACGAACGGCATTTGAAATAGTGGTTCTCCACCACTAACCGTAATACCGCCACCAGATGCTTCCATAAAGGGGATATAGGATTGAAGATCTTGAATGATTTCATCAACAGTTGTTTCTTTTCCAGTACCAAATTCCCATGTATCAGCATTATGGCAATACTGACAACGAAGCATACATCCTTGAGTAAAGACGATGTAGCGGATTCCCGGTCCATCTACTGTACCGCAAGTTTCGATTGAATGAATATTACCTTTCATATTAAAAACCTCCAAACTCCCCACCGAGAGAGTTTTGGAGGGGGAGTTATATTTCATAGTGTATTTTTAACGCCAATCCCCCGATTAGTTTTTACTAGAAGGAGGATTGGCGTTACTTTTTATCGTATTTAGGCTTTAGCTGTCAATACTTAATGGATTCCCTTCTCCTTATTGCAAAAAGTCAACATCGACCACTTAAGTTCTTCGAGTTTCCTTTATCTCAGTCAGAGGGCTCCAATCTATGCGTCGCTAAATGAGCGGCGCCCTTGCTTTTCTTTATTACATACTTCCGTGGAATGTACGGTTGATTACGTCGATTTGTTGCTCACGAGTTAATTTAATAAAGTTAACTGCGTAACCAGATACACGGATTGTTAATTGTGGATACTCTTCTGGATGCTCCATAGCATCTAATAAAGTATCACGATTAAATACGTTAATGTTCAAGTGGTGACCTTTTTTAGATGCATATCCATCAAGGATTGCAGCTAAGTTAGCTTCTTGGCTAGCATCGTCTTTACCAAGTGCTTTTGGAACCATAGAGAACGTATTTGAAATACCATCTAATGAGTGTTGGTATGGAAGTTTCGCAACAGATGCTAATGAAGCTAGAGCACCTTTAGTATCTCTTCCGTGCATTGGGTTTGCACCAGGAGCAAATGGCTCACCAGCACGACGTCCATCAGGAGTGTTACCTGTTTTCTTACCATACACTACGTTAGAAGTGATTGTTAAGATTGACATAGTTGTTAAAGAATCACGGTAAGTTGCATGTTTGCGAAGCTTAGTCATGAATGTTTCAACTAAGTTCACTGCCATTTGGTCTACACGATCATCATTGTTACCGTATTTAGGATATTCACCAGTAGTTTCGAAGTCAACAGCTACACCGTTTTCGTCACGAATAACTTTAACTTGACCGTATTTAATAGCACTTAAAGAGTCAGCTACAACACTTAGTCCAGCGATACCAGTTGCCATTGTACGAAGGATCTTTGTATCGTGAAGTGCCATTTCGATTCTTTCGTAACTGTATTTATCGTGCATGTAGTGAATTACATTTAATGTGTTGATATATAATTCAGCAAGCCAATCCATCATTGTATCGAAACGAGCCATTACTTCTTCGTAATCTAAGATATCAGATGTGATTGGAGCGAAACGTGGAGCAACTTGGATTTTAAGTTTTTCGTCGATTCCGCCATTGATTGCATATAATAATGTTTTTGCTAAGTTAGCACGAGCACCAAAGAATTGCATTTGTTTACCTACACGCATTGCAGATACACAGCAGGCAATTGCATAGTCATCGCCGTATTCTAAGCGCATGATGTCATCGTTTTCGTACTGAATTGCACTAGTTTGGATAGACATTTTCGCACAGAAGTTTTTGAAACCTTGTGGAAGCTTAGTAGACCAAAGAACTGTTAAGTTTGGCTCTGGAGCTGGTCCAAGGTTTGATAATGTGTGCAAGAAACGGAATGAGTTTTTAGTTACTAAAGGTGTTCCGTCTAATGACACACCACCGATTGATTCAGTTACCCAAGTTGGGTCTCCACTGAATAATTCATTGTAATCTGGTGTACGAGCGAATTTAACAAGACGTAACTTCATTACGAAGTGATCAACTAATTCTTGTGCTTCGATTTCTGTTAATGAACCGTTTTGTAAATCTCTTTCAATATAGATATCTAAGAAAGTAGATGTACGGCCTAAGCTCATTGCAGCACCGTTTTGTTCTTTAATAGCAGCAAGGTATCCGAAGTATAACCATTGGAATGCTTCACGAGCGTTAGAAGCTGGAGCAGAGATATCGAATCCGTGAGCTGCAGCCATTTCTTTTAATTCATTTAATGAACGAATTTGTTCAGAAAGTTCTTCGCGAAGACGAATTGTATCTTCTGACATTACTTTAGCTGTGTTTTTAAGATCTTTTTTCTTTTCGTTGATTAAGAAGTCTACACCGTATAAAGCTACACGACGGTAGTCACCAATAATACGTCCACGACCATAAGCATCTGGAAGACCAGTGATGATACCAGCTTTACGAGCTAATTTCATTTCATCAGTGTATGCATCGAATACACCTTGGTTGTGAGTTTTACGATATTTTGTGAAAATTTCTTTTACTTCTTCATCTACGTGGAAGCCGTAAGATTCAGCAGCTTGCTCAGCCATACGAATTCCGCCGAATGGTTGTAATGAACGTTTGAATGGTGCATCAGTTTGGAAACCTACAACTGTTTCTAACTCTTTGTTTAAGTATCCAGGACCGTGAGAAGTAATAGTAGAAACGACTTTAGAATCTAAATCTAAAACCCCACCTGCTTCACGTTCTTTTTTATTTAAATCCATTACTTGAGCCCAAAGCTTTGTAGTTGCTTCTGTAGGACCTGCTAAAAATGAATCGTCTTTATCATATACAGTTATGTTATTAATTATGAAATCACGTACATTAACTTCTTTATTCCAAATTCCAGAATTAAAGTTTTTCCATTGTTCCATAGTGAATTCCACCTTCCATCTTTATATATTAAACAGATATTAAAATGTTTATATAACAGTTTCTAAATATAGAATACACTCTTAATGTGTATTTGAACTTTGGGATTTATGAACTATTTGTGAATTATTGAGCTTGAGAGAGGGGTTTTTCCACATTTTATAGTGAAAAACCCTTTTGTTAGTGCTTACATTTAACAATTATTAGATATACATATTAATATTTCCAGGTTGTGTTACAAAGGAAAATATTTTAAATTGTGCTTTTTTTCTGGTGTTTATCTTTACTGTATTACAAATATTAATGGTCTGTATTATAAAAAAGTAAAAATTATAAATATCTATGGTATAACAGTAATAAGTATAGAAGCAAAAAAGAACCATCTTCAATATATGAAGATGGTTCTTTTTATATGAATCAATCATTAAATTCTTTTTGCGCCGATGTATTTTGGCTTCCAGTAAGAATTTGATAAGGAATCAATTGTTACTCCTTTAGAAGAAGAGGAGTGAATAAATTTATTATTACCTACGTAAATTCCTGTATGTGAAGCGCCTTTTTTATATGTAGTGAAGAATACAAGATCTCCAACTTGAAGATTAGATTTACTAACGGCTTTACCTGTTTGATAGAGTTCGCTAGTTGAACGTGGTAGTTTTTTGCCAATTGCTTTACTATATGTATAGCCAACAAATCCAGAGCAATCAAAGCCACTTGGAGTAGTTCCACCAAATCGATATTTAGTTCCTATGAATTTTTTCCCGGTATTTATGACCTTATTTTGTTCAACTGTTGTAGTAGATGCTGCTTCTGTATAGTTTGGTAATAAAAAGGTAGAAATCAAAGACAAAGCTAAAACTGATGAAACTATTATTTTCTTCATAAAAGCCCCCAAGGTTACTAGATTATCTTGCTCTAGAAATAATATAACAAAAAAATCTGTCAATTATATTTACAAACCTATTAAGTTTTATTACAGAAATATTACATGATGTGACATGAAGTCATATAAATAGTCTTATTTCGATAGTAGGATAGGGGAATTTTATTAAATCTTGATGATTTGTCCTGTTATTAGTGAAATAATAAGGCTAATTAACAGGAAAATATAAAAATCGTGTAATTTTTAGCAGATTAAAACGAACGGTTTACATGAGGAAAATAGGTCAATATAATTAATGTTTGTAGATGATTATTGATCATTATTTCACATATTGAATAATCAGAAAGTATTGTAATTAATGAAACATCCAAATGAAGATTCTATGTAGAGGCGGTATGAAATGAAATATTCAACGAGAAAAGTAGCAATAGTAGGTACTGGTTTTGTAGGAGCAAGCGCAGGTTATTCTTTAGTTAACCAAAACATTTGTGATGAGTTAGTTCTTATAGATATTAATAAAGAGAGAGCATTAGGTGAAGCAATGGATTTACAACACTGTGTAGATTTTACTACTTCACGTACAAAAGTATCCGTCGGAGATTATAAAGATTGTAAGGATATGGACATTGTCATCATTACAGCAGGAGGCCCACCTAAGCCAGGTCAAACACGTTTAGATACTTTAGAGCTAAGTTCAAAAATTGCTAAATCTGTCGTAGAAGGGGTTATGAAAAGCGGATTTGATGGTATCTTTTTAGTGGCTTCTAACCCTGTCGACATTATTACATATCAAGTGTGGAAAGAATCTGGACTCCCTCGTAATCAGGTTCTTGGAACAGGTACATCATTAGATTCCTCTCGTTTGAAATCTATTCTATCACAGCATATTAAAGTTGATCCAAGAAGTATCAACGGATATACATTAGGAGAGCATGGTGATTCTCAATTTGTTGCATGGTCACATTTAACGATTGGTGGAAAGCCATTTATGCAAATTTTAGAGGAGCATAAAGAAATGCTAGGTCATCTTGATTTAGATGAAATTATTGATCAAGTTCGAAAAGCAGGCTTTGAAATCTTAAACCGAAAAGGAACAACATATTATGGTATAGGTTGTGCGCTAGCATCTATAACTCGTTCTATTTTTAATGATGATCATAAAATTATTGCCGTATCGACAATACTTGATGGGGAGTATGGGTATGATAATATCGCCACTGGAGTTCCAGTTATTTTAACACGACAAGGGGTACAAGAAGTGGTTGAGCTGAATTTAACAGATGAGGAAAAGGCTAAATTTGATCAATCAAATAAAATATTAAAAGAATATATGGCATCTATCGGTTATTAATAAAACGATTCTTGCCTCATTTAAGAAAACAGATTACTTAGATTTAGGTAGTCTGTTTTTTAAATTTTAAGCAATAAAGAGATAGTCGTTTTTTACGAATACGAAAGAACTATTTTTTGGAAAAAATACTATAAATATTTGTAAGACAAAGAAATTTTATTAAAACCTCTCATTTATTTAACATTTCTACCGATATGATATGTAGAAAAGAAATTATAAAGAGTCGGGTGAGGTAAATGGATAAGACATCAATAATTGGTGTGATATTAGGTATTCTTGCTATTGGTGTTGGGATGGTATTAAAAGGTGTTCATCTATCAGCACTAATAAATCCAGCAGCAATACTAATTATTTTAGTAGGAACAATAGCGGTTATTACAATTGCATTCCCTGCTAGTGAATTAAAAAAATTACCAGCTTTATTTAAGATTATTTTTACAGAAAAAAAACTAGTATCCCCAGAAGAATTGATTAGTACATTTTCTGAATGGGCTGTTATTGCTAGAAAAGAAGGTTTATTAGCACTTGAAGGAATTTCAGAACAAGTTGATGATCCTTTCTTAAAAAATGGTTTAAATTTAGCCGTTGAAGGTCAAAGTGCGGATTACATAAGAGATATATTATCAGAAGAAATAGAGGCTATGGAAGAAAGACATCAATCAGCTGCAGCCATTTTCTCACAAGCAGGAACTTATGCCCCAACTCTTGGAGTATTGGGAGCGGTTGTAGGTTTGATTTCAGCTCTATCTAATATGGGAGACTCAGATGAACTTAGTCTTGCGATATCTGCTGCCTTTGTAGCTACATTATTAGGGATTTTTACAGGATATGTGTTATGGCACCCATTTGCGAATAAGTTAAGACGTAAATCTTTAAGAGAAGTTCATATAAAAAATATGATGATTGAAGGAATCTTATCAATTATAGAAGGAGAGGCACCAAGAACGATAGAGCAAAAACTTACTTCGTATTTGCCAGCCGGAGATCGAAAAAAATGGTTAGAAGGCGAAGTGAAGCGTAATGGCTAGAAGGAAAAAGAAGAAAAAACATGAGGAGCATATGAGCGAATCATGGCTACTTCCATATGCAGATATATTAACGCTACTATTAGCACTATTTGTTGTTCTTTTTTCCATGAGTTCGATTGACGCAAATAAATTTCAAAAATTATCTCGTGCGTTTAACGATGTTTTCGTAGGTGGCACGGGTGTCATGGAATTTACTAGTCCGATGGAATCTGGTGACCATTCAACAAAAAGTGATAAAGAAGGTTATTTAATAGGTGACAAAAATAAAGAAAATAATCTTGGAGAAAAGGATAAAAAAGAATTATCTGAGTTACAAAATAGAGTGAACCAATATATTAAAAAGAATGATATGTCAGATAAATTGTCTACTACTTTAACTGGTGAAGGTTTGTTAGTTTCTATTCGGGACAATGTATTATTCGAATCTGGTAGTGCAGATGTAAGAGAAGTTGATAAACAATTTGCTCATGAAATTGCAGATTTAATAGTGATGGACCCACCGAGAAGTATCATCATTAGTGGACATACAGATAATGTTCCAATTTCAACATCCAAATTTTCTTCTAATTGGGATTTAAGTGTTATGCGTGCAGTCAATTTTATGAAAATATTACTTGAAAATAAGGATTTAGATCCTGAATGGTTTAGTGCGAAGGGCTTTGGTGAATTTAAACCTATTGCTCCTAATGATACAAAAGAAGGTAGAGCCAAAAATAGGCGTGTTGAAATACTAATTTCTCCAAGAACAGAATTAAATAAGTAGTATATAGGGATAAGGGCATTTCAAATATGATTTTTAATCACTTTTGAAATGCCTTTATCCTTTTTTAGGGTTAACGAATTGAAGAATAGGTATGGACAAAAAAATACCATGACTCTATGGCCATGGCATAATAATGGGGAATTATAAGGTGAACTTAAATGACATGAATAATGTCATAAAGGGTTACTCATTTGCATCTTCTACCTCTTCTGACTTACATAAGCGATCTATCCAAAGGCCCAATCCAATCATACATACAATTGGGATTGAATAGTTTAAAATGTGAAGAAATGTCATATCCATTCCTCCTGAAATTACCTAAAGAGTAGTCCTCTTTGATATTTCTATTATATTGTAAAATTAACAAAAAATACATATTTTTGTAACGAAAAGTTCATAAATTCGTTCGACAAATATCTTGTTTTTCTATTGAACTAACATTGAAATGGGAGGAGTTTTAGGAAAGAAATCTTCTTTTTAAATCATTTGTTGGAAACATGCAAGATGATGACTGCCCCCACCATTTATAACGGTATTTGGCGAGTGTTTTATAGAAAAAGTTGCGAATTGGAGCTGGGATAACGATTCCAATAACGAAGACCTTCCACCAACCATCTAGATGTCGACAAACTCTTATTGCTGCCAGCGATTCCGTGTAAGCTTGATTATTTTCTATTAGTACAAAGCTATTACAATCTGTTGGCAATAAATATGTCTTTAATAAATTTTGACCTATTTCACTTTGTAAAGATGCAAATAAAAAGTATTCTTTTCGATCTCGAGCAATAATAAATTGAACACTTTTACTGCAAAAATTACATTCGCCATCAAATAAGATTACAGCATGCTTGTGATGCATCATTCAACCTCCTTATAGAAATAATCGTATAAGACTTATATTAAAGATAACATATTTTGGATATTTCACGAAGAGACAGTAAGGGGAGGATTGAGAAAAGGTTGCCCGATGAATTTCAGGCAACCAGAAAAGAGGTAGAGATTTATTCAAATTTAAAGCTTTTGATCGAATCTGCTAGTTCCTCTGAAAGTTTACTCAATGCATGTGCAGAAGCAGAAACTTCTTGCATTGCTGCATTTTGTTCTTCTGCTGAGGCAGCAACTGTTTGAGTCAATTCGGATGTATTGTCAATATGTTTAACTGTAAATTGAACTACTTTATCCATTTCTTTTGTGCCTATTTGAATTTCATTAATGGCACTAGATACATTTTGTACTTGTGTAAACATATTCTGTACAGAATCGCTAATGGAGATTAAAGAGGTATGTGCTTGAGATGCTAAATGAAGCCCCTCTTTGATAGCAGTTCGTCCTTCATCCATTGAAATAACAGATTCGTTAATATCTAGCTGAATGTCATTAATTAATTCTTTAATTTGATTGGCTGATTGATTGGATTGTTCAGCAAGTTTTCGTACTTCATCCGCAACGACGGAGAAACCTCGACCTTGTTCACCGGCGCGAGCAGCTTCGATTGCTGCGTTTAAAGCTAGAAGATTCGTTTGCTCAGCAATTTCAGTAATAATATTGATAATGCTATTTATTTCTTTTGATTTCTCTCCCAAGTGATGAATAATCTTCGAAGAGTTTTGCGTTGTATCATTGATGAGATTAACTTGTTTCATAGTTCGATTCATCATTTCTCCGCCTTGTAAGGCTTCGCTCGCATTCGCTTCAGAATCTTTCAGAATGGTGGTTGAAACTTGAGAAATTTTATTGATGTTTTCTACCATTGTTGTACTTGTACTTTCAAGAATTTTCACGTGTTCGATTTGTGAATCTGACGATGCAGCTACATCTTGTATCGAAGCGGATATAGAGTCAGTAGCTTTACTCGTTTCTTCAGAACTTGCATTAAGCTGTTCAGCAGAGGCAGCCACTAATTCTGAATTCCCTTTAATATGAATGAGCAGTTTAGACAATTGATCACGCATGGACATATAGCTCTGAGAAAGTAATCCTATTTCATCTTTATGTGAATCGTTTAATGTGTGTGTGAAGTCTCCGTGTCCAGCATAATCCATTGCTAAAGAAATATTTTTTAAACGTTTCTTTATAGTATTTGTAAAAAGCATGACAAGAACAAAAGAAATGATAATTAGTGCAATGGAGCTAATTAATATCACATAGAAAACTTGTTCAATAATATCATCAACCATTGTTATTGGTGCACTGACATGCCATAAGCCAATAATGTTTCCACGAACATCTTTGATTGGTTTGTAACCAGCTTGATAGGAAACACCATCAATTGTTGTTTCGCCAAAATAGGTTTCTCCTTTTTTAAGCGTCTTTTCTATAACCTCTTTTGGAGCTTTTAGTCCATATAATTTTTTCCCATTTTTCTCTAAAGTAGTTGAAGCAATTCTATCATTTAAGTAAATGGATACATTGTCATTTGTGACTTTACTAATATAGCTTAGGAATTCTCCATTATTGCTAATTCTGATATCACCTTTATACAGTTGATCATTTTCTATTCGCCAATAACCACGATATTTTGTTTCAATGGTTTTATAACCAAGCTCAATATCAGTTTTTACTTTTTCTAGACCTATGGTTCTAATAGATGCATCGACCTTCCAAATAATCAACAAACCTACAATGATTGCAAATAATAAAAGTGCAGTGAGAACGATAATGTTTACTTTCGAAGAGATTTTTAAGTTGTGAAATGTCTTCAAGAGGCTTTCCTCCTTTTTAAGAATTTGTAATGGAAATAGAGAGTAGTATAATAATCCTGAGTTTTGAAAAAAATACAAATATAGTTGATTATCGGCAAGATAATTTGAAAATGAAGGAAATTATTGAAAATACTTAAAAAATAGTTCAGCTTAAATAGTAAAAAAGGTTCTATAAGAAGATAAAAAGGAGGAGCCTATAAGTAGACTCCTCCTTTTATATGAGAATGATAAAGCGTTGGTTTATTTCTTTAAGTTACCAAGCTCTGCGGCAATGGCTTCCATAACACTTGGACTAAAACTATCCTTTTTCATTACCATGGTATATAAATCATGAAGCTCTTCGTACATATCACTGTTAAAATGACTAGATTTTACAGCTTCAATATTCATCATTCGTAGTTTTTCTTTAATTTTTTCAATCATATATTCAACATTTTCTGGTGTGTTTTGAGATAAATCCATCTAGTTCTTCCTTTCCCCTATATCATTTCATTTCATACTTTCATAATTCCAATCATCTGTCAATGACAAGCTGTTCCCAAAGCCAAGATATCTATAAAAACAAAACTGATTTTGTTTTTTGAATTGCTTTGTTTCATTCTTATTCGTATTTAATAAAGCTTTTTATTAAAATAATAATTAATTTGATGAAAAATAGTAAAAAGTGATTGGAAATATACTAATATGTATATAGGCATTAACAATTGTAGGAGTGTGAATATTTTGGTAAAAGTATTGTTTGTGTGTTTAGGGAACATTTGTCGTTCACCAATGGCGGAAGCAATGTTTCGTGATCTTGTAAAAAGGGAAGGCTTAGAAAAATTAATTACTATAGATTCGGCTGGAACAGGGGATTGGCATATTGGACAAATTCCTCATCAAGGAACTCGTGCTTTATTAGATGAAAAAGGTATTAGTTATGAAGGCATGCAAGCACGTCAATTTACTGCCAATGATTATGAACAATTTCAATATATTATAGGTATGGATGAAAGCAATATTAAAAATATGAAGAAATTCTTAAAAGGGAATTCAAATGCGTTTGTAACAAGATTATTAGATCTTGTACCAACTGCGAAAAACAAGGACGTACCAGATCCTTATTTTACAGGTAATTTTGAAGAAGTATATAACTTAGTAAATGAAGGGTGTCAGCAATTGCTAGAGAAAATAAAAAGAGAGCATCAAATTAAATAATGAAGGAGAGGTTAATGAAACATGAATCATGAGGAGACTACATATACTAATAAGAAAAAGAGTCGTTTACTTCAAGGTATTTTGCTTGGGGCGCTTGCTGGTGCAGCAATTAGTATGTTAGATCGAAATACTAGAGAAAAAACGATTGAATGTGCAAAAAAAGGGTATAGAAATGCACGGGAAGTAATTGAAAATCCAGAACATATCATTTCACAAGTAAAAGAAACGTCGGATAAAATTCGGACAACCATTGAAACAATTACAGAGGATGTTGCGTTTATTACGAATCAAGTGGAAGTTCTTAAAGAAATTCCTCCTCAAGTAAAAGCCACTGTTAAAGAAACGAAAGAGATATTTTTAGATGACAACGAAAAGGATGTAGATTCCTTATAATTTCTAGGTCTTATTAGCACACATTGCTCTCCAAAAAGCCATTGTGTTCTGTTTTTTGAGTAGAAAGTATATGTGCTAGTAAGGATGAGGTAAATAGTGAAACAAAGGGAGTTGCTATGAATACAAAAATCTTTGGTAAGCAAATTGAATTTGTAAGTACTATAATAGATAGGATTAACAAACATGATGCTTCGGGTTTGGCAGCTCAGCTTGCGTTTTTCTTCTTATTGTCCATTTTTCCGTTAATCATTTTTTTATCTACATTAATTCCTTATTTACCTATAGATGAGCAATATATATTATCTTTTTTAGGAACTTTTGTCCCTGATGATTCAATGCTATTGATTGAAAGTCATCTAGACAATATCATGCAAGGGAATGCAAAATTGCTTTCTTTTGGGATCATCGGGACACTATGGTCAGCTTCAAATGGAATGAATGCCTTATTAAAAGCATTTGATAAAGCCTATGATATTCCTGATAAACGGAAATATATAATTGTTAGAGCGCTGGCTATGGTATTAACGATAGGAATGATTTTCGTATTTATTATAGCGTTATTATTACCGATATTCGGAAAACAAATAGGCGTTGCCTTATTTTCATTCTTAGGATTAAACAATGAATTTTTGCATTTATGGGATGCGATCCGTTGGCTTTTAACCTTATTCATTTTATTAACGGTATTTTCTACTTTGTATTGGATTTTTCCGGTTATTAAGCTAAAAAAACGTAGTGTTATGAAAGGTTCCTTATTTGCTACATTAGGATGGACGGCAACTTCTCTTGGATTTTCCTATTTTGTTAATAATTTCGGTAATTACACGACAACATATGGTAGCCTAGGGGGAGTCATTGTTTTAATGCTTTGGTTCTATTTGTCCGCCCATATCATTATCTTGGGTGGAGAAATTAATGCCATTTATAGTGAAAAAGAGGATTCGATAGAATAAACTACCTCTAATAAGAAGATGAAAAGCTTTCATACTAAAAATGAATGAGAAATAAAAACTCGTTTATTTTACGGTGGAAGGGAAGACATTGCTATGGCTAAACATACGAAAAAAGATGGCGGAACAAAGCAAAAGGGTAAGAATAAACCAAAAAATAAGACGTCAAGTTCTGCAAACGGTCAGAATGGCTATCACTAGAAAAAGGGGCTGTCTGAAAAGTGATTTTTATCACTTTTCAGAGGCCCCTTCACTTTATGTGAACGTGTCCATTACATTTTCTTCTTTTGTTATCCTCTTTTGAAAGAGAGTTTCATCACTATTTAAAAGTTGATCGTCTACCCATCTTATACTTAACTCCCTTTATAGAGAGACAGTGTCTTTTTCTTAGTTATTTTTTAAGAGTCGCAGACCATTAAGAATGACTAATATTGTACTCCCTTCATGTCCTATTACTCCAAGTGGTAGATCCAGTACTTGGAAGAAATTAGAACAAATCAAAAGGACAATAACGGAGATAGAGAAAATAACGTTTTGTTTAATAATACGATTCATTTTTTTGGATAAAGAAATGGCTTCAGCGATACGAGGTAAGTCATTTTTCATTAAAACTATATCAGCTGTTTCTAGTGCAACATCAGTTCCTTCACCCATTGCTATCCCAACTGTAGCGGTTGCCAATGCCGGAGCATCATTGATACCATCACCAACCATAGCAACCGTGGTAAAACGTTTTTTCAAAGCCTTAATTTCATTTACTTTTTTCTCTGGCAAGCATTCTGCATGATACTCATCAATCGAGATTTCATTTGCGATTGCGGATGCCGTTTTCTCACTATCGCCTGTTAGCATAATGGTCTGTACCCCATGTGCTTTTAGTTCGGAAATGGCTTGATGGGTCTCTTCTCGTACAACATCTTTTAATGCTATTACACCAGCTATACCTTTTTCATCTCTCGCAAAAGTTATCGTATTACCCTTTGAAGCAAGAGATTGTGCAATCCCGTTTTTAAAGAAATCAGCATCTTGTTGATTCACAAAAGATGCTTTACCAACCTTCCATATCTGACCATTGATAGAAGCTTGCACACCCCATCCACTCACGTCCTCTGTATTGTCAGGCTTGATAAAGGAATCAGTAAATTTTTCTGTATAATATTTAACAATGGCTTGTGCCAATGGATGGTTTGAATATTTTTCAATAGAAGCAACCGTCTTTAAGAAGCTCTCTTCTGTTAAATCTTCTCTAATATAGACAGCCGTTACTTCTGGTTTACCTTTGGTAAGTGTTCCAGTTTTGTCTAACGCGATGGCTTGGAGATGACCTAAATTCTCAAGATGGACGCCTCCTTTAAACAAAATTCCATGCTTTGCACCGTGTGAAATAGCGGCTAGGGTTGCAGGCATTATAGATGCAACTAATGCACATGGTGAAGCAACAACAAGTAATATCATCGCTCTATAGAAAGTTTCAGTCCAAGACCATCCTAAAATAAAATGTGGTAGGATCATCATGCTCAATACAATAATTAATACAACTTTTACATATTTACCTTCAAATTTTTCGATAAACTGTTGTGAAGGTGACTTCTCACTTTGTGCTGATTGAACAAGTTTTATAATTTTTTGGAACAATGTTTGATCATTTGGTTTGGTCATCTTCACCGTTATAGTTCCTCTTAAATTAACTGTTCCAGCAAATACTTCATCATCAATTGTTCGATTAACAGGTATAGATTCACCTGTTATAGCAGCTTGATCAATATGGGTATTACCATCAATGATAATCCCGTCGGTCGGTATACGTTCACCTGCTTTTATTAGAATGAGATCATTAACTTGTAATTGAGAGATATGGACTCGTTCTTCTACCCCATTTGTTGAAATTCTAATAGCATCCTCAGGTTGTAAATCCATTAAAGCAGATATTTCTTTATGACTCTTATTCATTGTGTATGTTTCTAGTGCCCCACTTACAGCAAAAATAAAAATCAACATGGCACCTTCTGCCCAATAACCAATGATAGCTGAACCAATAGCAGCAAATACCATTAACATCTCTACGTTTAATTCTTTATCAGCGATAGTATCTTCTATACCTTCTTTCGCTTTTGCATAGCCTCCGATAATAAAAGCTGAAATGTAGCTAATAACAGAAGCTGTATTCATGTCAGCTTTTCCTAGTAGCCATCCAGTTAAAATCAATAATCCACAAATAAGTGCTGCAATTAATTCCATATGAGGTAACATTTTTTGATAAAAAGAAGCTTGTGTTGAATTTTGAAATGATTGACTTTTTGTTAAAACATTCGTTTCATTCATTACTTTCCCTCCCCTAAATTCGTACTGAGCTTTAAATTTTTTGTTATAGATAGTAGTATTTATCGTTTGCTGTTGATCTTAATCTAATTGAGAAAGATATTCAAAATCACTACCTTTAAAAAAGCACGAAAGCTGCCACAATAAGTGACAGCAAGTTTTGTTTATACTATTTATTTATTAATAATAATTCTAACATAGAACTGTAGGGAAAATAAAGGAAAAAATAAAAATGTGATAACAAAAAAATTTTCGTACTGAAATAGAGGGCTCATTTATTAAAAGCGTTAGTTTCTAACTAAAAATTTGTAATATATCACTATGTGTCATTATTCGTTTATGTTCTTTAAAAACGAGCAGTGTGAAAAAAATGATTAGTAAAATAAAGCTGAACATATAAAAGAAAGTACCACCTTGGAAATGATGAATAATCGTACCACCTATGATGGGACCAAGTAGGCTTCCACAACTAAAGAACATCCCACATAACAAATTCCCTGCCGGTAATAAAATCTTTAGGTAGTAGATCTGCCATATAACTGATACCTAATGAAAAAGTTGAACCGACAATCATACCTGCAACGGTGAAACAAACAAGAAGACCAATAAATGAAGAATGATAAATACTGGCAAACAGAAAGATAATAAAGCCTGATAACATAATAATTTTAAGACTTTTTTTTCTACCGAAATAATCACTCATCATCCATAGTGGAATTTGAAAAATAATAGCTCCGATTGAAAAGGCGGGTACTAGAATAGAAACAGAGTCAATATTCATACCATCTTAAAGCATAAACTGGAAAATGCCCGTTTAAAGATGCTTCAAGAAAGCCAAATCTTAAGGGTGGTAGTAAAGCTACCCAAGCATATTTTATAACCTTTTTAAACCGAGATAGTGTGGAAAATAGAAGTAGTTTCTATATTTTCCACAGGGTAAAAATGCACTCGTTCTTTATTTATTATTTCCGTCCTTTAAATATATGTCTACATCCTGATTTATCTTACTGACATAACATGTATTGTGCAAGGAATATAGAAAGTAGTTAATGGAAAAGAGTAAACAATCAGAAAATTATTGCTATAATAAGGTGAAGTTTTGTAAGAGAAGCAGTTGGGTATTATAATTGTTAATCTATACGATTCTATTTTAAGAAAAGTGAGGAACCAAGATGGGAAATAAGATCTTTTTGGTACTTGTAGTTTTAGGTGTTCCTCTTTCTGTTGCTGGCAGCTTGTTACATTGGTCAAGCTTAATCATGTTCGGTGTATACTGTTTAACGATTATTGCACTTGCTAGTTTTATGGGCCGCGCTACAGAAAGCTTGGCAGTTGTTATGGGACCTAGAATTGGGGGATTACTTAATGCTACATTCGGAAATGCTGTTGAATTAATTATTTCGATATTTGCGTTGAAGGCAGGACTTGTAGGTGTAGTACTAGCTTCTTTAACAGGTTCTGTTATTGGTAACCTGCTTTTAGTAGCAGGATTGTCCTTTTTTATAGGTGGAGTAAAGTATAAAAGGCAGAAGTTCAATGTGTATGATGCAAGACATAATGCGGGATTATTAATTTTTGCAGTTATTGTTGCATTTGTTATTCCGGAAGTATTTTCACAAACAATGAGTGACGTTAAAACGATTTCATTAAGTGTCGGTATTTCTATTATTATGATTGTTTTATATTTAGCGGCATTATTCTTTAAATTAGTAACACATCGTGGTGTTTATCAACCGAAAGGAACTACTGGGGAATCAGATGGAGAAGAAGAGCATCCAGAATGGTCGAAAAAGATGGCTATTATCATTCTTTTACTAGCTACAGTAGCAGTAGCCTATGTATCAGAAAATCTTGTACATACATTTGAATCTGTAGCCAATTCATTTGGATGGTCTGAGCTATTTATTGGGGTAATCATAGTAGCTATAGTTGGGAATGCGGCGGAACATGCATCGGCCATTATATTTGCTTACAAAAATAAAATGGATATTGCGGTTGAAATAGCGATTGGTTCAACTCTTCAAGTAGCGATGTTCGTAGCTCCAATCTTGGTATTGGTATCCTTATTATTTGATACTCAAATGTCACTGGTATTTACATTACCTGAATTGATTGCGATGGTAACATCTGTTTTCTTAATGATTGTCATTTCGAATGATGGGGAAACAAACTGGTTTGAAGGTTTAACGTTGTTAGCAGCCTATTTCATTATGGGGATTGGCTTTTTCCTTTTATAGAACGCAAAAATGACTCTGTATACTTTCTGTATTTACAGAGTCATTTTTATGTTAAAACATTTATTATACTTTCTGACATATTTGAATCCGACAATTATTACTGTTACTGATCGTTATAAATGAGTTTAGATAAACAACCTTAAATGACGACTTTGTTAAGATAATATTTGTAGGAAAGGTCACCACTTTCTGATTTGAATTTTTAAAAATAAGTATAAACCGTTCTTATTTCGATAAACATACCTCCCTTTATTGGATGGTCTGTACTGAACGATTTCCCTCCTTTTTTGAAGATTACATTTATTATACCTCTTCAGATTTTTAAAGTAAATATTCAAAATTTTACAAACTTATTACAATTTAAGAGAACCAAGCACAGTCTTTCAATTGTCCTTGTAAAGGCAGTTTTGAATTCTATTCCAGCAGGAATCTCGCACCTTGCGCGTCCGCTGGTTCTGTTTTTTGAGAAAAAATGTCCTTCGTATTTTACAAGAAAACATAAAATGAGAACAACTGCATATATTTTTGACTCCTTACAAAAACTAACGCTACATCAGAAATTATACTTCTTAGAAAAGGAGTCTCCTTATGAAAAAAATGCTAGTAACGATATGTATAGCTATGTCTATATGTGTATTCCCGCTTTATATTAAGGGAAATACAATAACCCAAGGGAATAAAGGGGCAACGTCATTTAAAATACCTTCTACGGTTATTCATATTGCGAAGGAAAACACGTATCCAAATGCGAGTCAAGACCTCCCTTATTTACAGCCGAGTGAATTAACCAAACAATTAATTCAGTCATCTAGTGTTAAAATTGAAAATCCTGAATTAATTCGTATTTTGAATGAGACAACAATTGCAAAAGCACCATTTGCATTAGGGTATAGAGCGACCATATATTTGGGACATTGGGCATTAAATTATCAGTCTGCTGAGACTTCTCCTAATTGGGAATATCAAAAAATTAATACCAATTTTCATGATAATCGTGGAGGAAATCTTCCATACCCAATGCATTATGTACAGGAAATGCAAAAACCGGTTCATGGTGGTTTAACGGCAAAAATCCCAGCATCAAAAGATGTTCAAAAAATGATGCTTATTAAAGCAGCCAAGAAATCAAATCTTCCTTTATCCTTCGAAACAATGATTGGTGCAGGAACGAAGAGTGAGAGAATTTATAATGTGCCAGCTAGGAGGCTAGGCTATTTATACGCTTATGCTAGCGCTGTAAATGAAAAGGGGAAAGTCACTTATGGAGAAATTTATCTTGTATTAAAGGGAAATAAAAAATCTTTAGTAGTGAAAAATGTAACCTCACAAGGAATAGGGGCATGGATTCCTGTTCAAGATTATGTATCCTTTGGTTTCTTTGCTTCCGATCGTCCTAGATAAGCAGCAAAAAATATTAAAGCAAAAAATAAAAGGGTGAAAAGAAGTATTCCTTTTCACCCTAAAAGTAATTAGATTTTTAATGAAGAATTCGCTGTTCTTACTTTAAAATCAATGTCAGGATAATAGCTGTTTTTCACAAGTACGTTAGGACCTAAGCATTTAACACTTGGACAATGACAATTTAGAGTTTGGGCAAGAGAAGTATTATTCCAATTCTCATAGGCTTGATATAACGTATCAGTTCGTACATTTCCTAGCGGAGGAGCATCACCAAAGTCTGTAACAATCACGTCACCATTGAATATATTGATGTTTAATCGTGAACGGCCATCTGGGTCATTTCGAACCGTAACGTTTTTTGCTTGATATAGTTTTTGAAGTAGTTCTATGTCAGCTGGCTCATTGCTACATGGATAGAAAGGTAATGTTCCAAATAGCATCCAAACATCTTCATGACGGATTTCTAATAAATGAAGGATTGCTTTTCTGATTTCTTCTAAAGATACAGGTTGAATAGTAGAAGCGAAATCGCTTGGATACACCGAAGAATATTTCGAGTCACCCTCTAATTTTTCCTTTTCATGAGGATGTATATATCTACTAGGATACATAGGATGTACCTCATGGCGTTGGCAGCACATTTCTTCAACAATTTGCTTATGAATGTTTTCTAAGTATGGTAAAGTCCGATTATTGATCATTGTTTCAGCTGAAACAAATACACCTTGTTTTACTAGTTCTCGGCTATTTTCAATCATTCTATCGAATAGCTTACCTCTTTGCTGGCGAGTTGGTTTTTTATCCATCATAGCAAAGCCGTTATCGATAAATTGATCTATTGTACCCCAGTTATGTGATATATGTAGGACATCTAAATATGGTATGACATCGTCGTATTTTGATAATTCTACTGTTAAATTAGAGTTCATCTGAGTACGTACACCGCGTTCATGAGCATACTTTAGCAATGGAACAACATAATTTTTTACGCTCTTTGTAGAAAGCATAGGTTCTCCACCCGTTATGCTTAGAGCTTTTAAGTGCTCCACTTCATCTAAGCGTTGAATGAGTAGATCTAATGGTAGTGCATTAGCATCTTTATTGGATAGTGTGTAACCTACTGCACAGTGCTCACATCTCATATTGCAGAGATTGGTTGTGGTAAATTCAATGTTGGTAAGCATTGGTTTACCGAATTGGGTTATGTCGTTATAGGCTTCCCAAGGATCATTTATGGGAGTTATCGCTGATAATTTATTTTTGTTCATCATGTCTTACTTCCCCTTATAAGAAAATATCTTAGTTTTTTATTAATAAAATAAAATTTTCATCAGCGGGGGACCCTCACTGATGGTGAGCTGAAGCCAATAAGTCTTGCTTCTGCTCAACTCTCCCACTAAAGTTTGAAGTGGAAGTTATAGCTCCAGTTCGAATGGGATAAAGTATACCGCTATTTTATAGGCTAGTAAAGAATTTACTAATGGTTTTTCTTATAATATGATGAATGTAGAAGTTATATTTGAACCTTTAACTTTTTTATAAGAGAATAATGGTTGTATAAAGGAAGTATAGCTAAGGTAAGAAATGAAAGGAGCATTATACATATGGGTAAGGCAATTTTAAATAAGGATGACCAAGTCAATTTCTTAAAACAACGTTTAACAATGTTTTTAGACGTTTTAGATAATATAAATCCTGAAGATGCTGATTTAGAAGATGTAGATCGTTTAATTGAAATTCTAGATGAGCTTGAAGTAAAGTGTGAACAATTTAAATCACGTTAATTCGAAAAA
>NZ_CAPG01000071.1:0-72692 GCF_000321185.1 Bacillus sp. AP8 | reverse complement strand
GCCTCTATTTAAATTTTTATTATGTACTATAGGAAAGTTATCTGAAAAAGAAGTCCAAGATATTTGATGCGGAAGAAGAATCTTTATTGTAAAACTCAGAGTACCCACAATTTTCACAGTATACAACGATAAATTGATTTTTTTGAATGTCGAACATTTTTGATAAACCCGTACCTGTCATGGCTACTTCTTTAGTTGCAGCATTTCTGCTACTACATTTAATACATCCTTTTTCACTCATCTAACTTCAGCTCCTATTAATCGTATTACTATTTACATACGATTTGTGGAATGAAAGGATTCAATAAATTAAGAAAAATAGATCCAATTTTGTGTAAGATTTCAAATGACAAAATTGTAAGTTAGACGAAAGAGAAAAGGATGGTTTTATAATGAGAAGGCTAGTTATTATATTAATAAGCTTATTAATAATAACAGCTTTAGATGGCTGAATAACATTATGGGAGAAAGAGCTAATGTGTACTTTTATATAGGGATGCGCAGGACATTAAGCAAGGCTTTCAATGAACTAACAAATAGTAATGAAAGTTATGTATGTAAAGAGACCTTCTTAAAATAAGAGTCAGGGATACTGGGCCTAAAATGATTTTTTTAGTTGGCTACCCTGACTCTTTTATTTATTTTGCGAAAAGTATATTTTCTAAAGTAAAATAGTGCTCAGTATTATACCAATTGTAATGGCTGAAATGGAGGCAACCAGTCCTGGTAACATGAAGCTATGATTTAGAATATACCTTCCGATTCTAGTTGTACCTGTGCGATCAAAATTGATGGCTGCAACAACTGTTGGATAGTTTGGAATGAAGAAATACCCATTAACAGCCGGGTACATAGCAATCAACAATGCTGGATTAATTCCGAGTGTTATTCCAAGAGGCATCAGTGTTCGAACGGTTGCTGCTTGGCTATATAGAAGAATTGATAACACAAATAATGCAAGTGCAAATAACCATGGAGCTGATGTTACTAGACTAGAAATCGAGCTATTGATGAATTCTGAATTGCCATTAAAGAAAGTGTCTCCCATCCATGCGATACCAAAAATGGCCACTACAGCGGAAGTTCCCGCTTTAAATACACTACCTGAAACGATACTATCAACATTCGGCTTGCATAGCAGAATGATTGAGGCAGCAATGGAGAGCATAACGATTTCAATAGCGACAGGCATAGACATTCTAGTATAAACACCATCAACATCCCATCCGGGTCTTAATTGCTCAAAAGAACCAAGAGCAACAATTAAGACTGCTGCTATTAAAAATAAAAGGACAGATAGTTTTGAAGCCCTACTAGGTGTAAAGTCTTTTTTATCCTTTTTAATAGGAGCTAAGCCTTCTTCTAATCTTTTTAGATAAATGGGATCATTCGGTAGTTCTTTTCCCTTTTTACTAACAACGAAAGCGGCAATCATACATCCAATAAAGGTTGATGGAATACAGATCATTAAAATGTCTAATAAAGTAATGTTGAAATCAGCTAGTAAAGCTAGTAACGCTACAGTGGCAGCAGAAATTGGACTCGCTGTGATTGCTTGTTGTGAAGCAATTACGGCGATTGACATAGGTCTTTCAGGTCGTACACCAGATTCTCGAGCAACTTCAGCAATAACAGGCAATACTGAATATGATACGTGGCCAGTTCCTGCACAAAGAGTGAAAAGGTAGGTAACGATAGGAGCGATAAAGGTGATCCTTTTAGGATTTTTTCTTAAAGCTTTTTCTGCTATATGAACGAGATACTCCATACCTCCAGCAGCTTGAAGTGCTCCTGCAGCTGTGATTACAGATAATATCATTAGCATCACGTCAATTGGAGCTGAGGTTGGCTCAAGACCAAAAATAAATACGAAGATTGCTAACCCGACTCCACCCATTACACCAAGGCCTAGACCCCCGAGCCTAGCACCGATGAAGATGCAAGTTAGTAAGATTAAAAATTGTAGCCAAAACATTGATTTTCCTCCAGTTTAGAATAAAGGTCTTACTTCCATATAGAATCTTGTAATGGAAGAAGAGTGCATAGGTTCATTTCACCTCCAACTAGTAAGTAGTTAATACTTGAAAAGAATATGTTATTTTAAAATTTTATTTTTTTGCCCAAACTCTATTGGAAATTGTGCATATCGATAATATATTAAATAATTATATTCTCTCCAAATTATTCAAATATAATAATATTACAATATAACTAGGCGGCTGTATATTCTTCTATGTAAAAAAATGGTGAGTGAAAAGATGGTACGAGAGTTAGGATTTAGAAGGAAAAATGTTTTTGGGAATAAGTATTAAAGAATCAAAACTAGAGAAGAGAAGTTCGTCATCTACTGTAGATGACGAACTTCTTATTTACAAAAGAGAGAGTGTTTCTCTTTTGTTTAATTAATTAAATTAGTCCCTGTACTTTGTTCTGGTACTTTCTTCTTGACTAGTATTTTTGAAAAATCTATCTCTGCAATTAATATACCGATAAAGACAACAACAGCTCCAATATAACCTCTCGTTGATAAGGTTTCTCCAATAAAAACAAATGCAAAAATGGCTGCAAAAATAGGTTCTAGTGAAAAAATAAGTCCAGTATGAGTAGCAGTTGTGTGTTGTTGAGCTATAGTTTGAATGGTAAATCCTAAAGCACTACAAAAAATACTTAATGCAAGAATAGATGCCCACGCAGCTGAACTATTTGGAAGATGTGGTGTCTCAAATAAGAATGAAAAGAGAATTCCCCAAGCTCCACAAAAACCAAGCTGTAAAACACCTAATACAATGGAATCCACATGCTTAGTTACTTTTCCAGTAATAATGATATGAAAAGAGTAGCATAATGCACAAAGGATACAAAGAAGATCCCCAGGGCCTAATTGCAACTTGCTATTTAATGATAATAGTGCAATTCCAAGTAATGCTGTCAATACGCCAATGATGAGTCTTTTTTCGAATATTTGTTTAAAAAATACTGCTGAAATAATTGGTACGAATATGACAGAAAGGCTAACAAGAAATCCAGTGTTTGAAACAGCTGTTGATCTCATCCCGGCAGTTAATGCAGTAAAAGCAATGAATAATATTGTACCGAGAATGAAGCTATAAAATATAGTTTTTACATTTGTCTTACTAATTCTTTTTATAAAAAGAAGTCCTGCTAATAGAAAAGCAATACCAAAGCGGAGAGCGATTAATGTGAAATCTCCTAATGAGTCAAGTCCTACTTTCATAAATAAATACGATGAACCCCAAAAAATGGTGACGAATAGCATCATTACATCTGCTTTTAATTGATTATTCTTTTTTATGTCCTGCATCCCTTTTGTCCCCCAGTGTCTATATGAATGAACCATATGAAAAAAGTGAACTAGCATAGTTTCTTACTTCACAGTGATAATTCAATAAAATTGTCTAATTGCTATTATAAGGGTACAATTTGTATAAATAAAATGAATGTTTTTAATGTTTTGGATGAAAATAATTCATGAATGTGTGGTGGTTTTTCTGTCTTTAACTAAATATGAAATTCTTAGTACAGTTGTTGATGTTGGAAGCTTAACAAAAGCAGCTACATTGCTAGGTTTAACGCAATCGGCAGTTAGCCACGCTATTTCCAGCCTTGAGATAGAATGGGGATTTTCTCTATTAATTAGAGATCGTTCAGGAATACGTATAACGAGTAATGGTGAACGAGTTTTGAAGCATATTCGAAATATTCTACAGAATAATGAGCAATTGAAACAAGAAGTGGCAGCTATTAATGGCCTTAATGTGGGAACTATTCGAATAGGTACATTTACAAGTGTTTCGACACAATGGCTTCCAGGAATAATTAAGGACTTTCAATTTCATTATCCCTCTATACAAATCAAATTAGTAGAAGCTGATCATTATTATGAAATAGAGCAATGGTTGCAAGAAGGTTCCATTGATTTTGGCTTTTTAGCAACTCCTTTCTCGAAATCGCTTGAGTTTATTCCGTTAAAAAAAGATAGAATTCGATGTGTTCTCTCTAGCAATCATCCTTTGAGTGGGAAAAGTGTTATTTCTTTCGAAGATATTAAAAATCAACCTTTTATCATGCCAAAATGGGGGACAGGAAATGATTTTCCAATTTTATTAAAAAAACAAAATGAATCTTTGCAAGTGAAATATGAAGTAGCAGATGATCAAGCTATTATTTCTATGGTTCGCCATGGCTTAGGAATTACCATACTTCCCGAAATGGTTCTATACAATTTGTTAAATGATATAACGGTTATTGACTTAGAAGAAGATTATTATCGTACTATTGGAATTACAGCACTATCGTTCCAAAAACTTTCGCCAGCAGCAAAACAATTTATCAAATCGGTAAGGTCGTGGCTTCGTCAGCAAATGCTATTAGATTATGATAATTAAACAGATGATCAAAGAAGTACATATTATAAGATAGAAATGAAAGTGTAAGTTGCAAAAAGGACAATTTTTTGTAGCTTATGCTTTTTTGTTGAATTTGAGTATTTATTAGGATGGTTTTTTAGCAGAGAATTCAGATGTTTCCTAGTCAATTGTATATGAGTACAAAAATAGGGCTTCATATTTGTGCATCAGGTACATAGGGTTTTAATTTAAAAAGTTATATAATTTAGTCGATTCGATATTGTGAAACTAATCACAAAGATTAGTCGGTAATTTGATATGGATGGTAAGCACGTGTTTTTTTAATGTGCAAAGATCTCATACATTGGAAATGTTAATTCCATGTAGTGTATATGAAAGAATTATTAGAATTACTAAGATTCACACATTAAAACGTTCCAAAAGTTTAGTAATCGATTTCAGCTAGTAAGAACCCGATTTGATCATCTAGCTGTTAGCTAGAACGCAATGAAGAAAGTTTCACTTTATCTAGTCCTTGAGAAGGGAGACAGAAAAATGGAAGTTGTACTAGACAATAAGTTGATGTCTATAAGTAAGGAAAGAGAAGCGATTTATTCCTTTTTGAGAGTATCTCTTCAATGTCCACTAACAAAAGAAATATTACAGCATTGGAAAGCTCATTTTTCTTCTGAATTTAAAAAGGTATTATCTGAGGAAAATGAGGATTTGAGGTCTTTCTTTGAGAGTTTAGCTAACAAAGATTTAGATGAAATTGTTGAAGAAGAAAAAGAAGCGTATTTAGCTACATTTTACATTTTTAATGAAGAAGGAAAGGTTCCAGCTCCACCATGGGAATCTGTTTATGTGACTAGAGATAAATCGCTTTTTGGTGAGCCCGTATTCCAAATAAGAAAGAAATTAGCGGATTTTGATTTGCAATTTATTCATGAAAATACAGATCCAGACGATCACATTGCGATTGAATTAGAGTTTATGACTTATTTAATTAATTATACGCTCTCTGCGAAGGAAGAAGGTAGAGAGAATGACTATGCCAAAGGTGTTTACACGCAGTATTGGCTGATGAAAGAACATTTGAACAGATGGATAAGACTATTTACTCATGATATTCACTCTTCTAATACAAGTGATTTTTATAAAGGTATTGCAATCTTATTAAGCATATTTGTAGAAGAAGATTTTGAATATATAAAATCATTAAAGGAGGACCTCGACAATGAGTGAGAATATTTTTGAAAAAATCTCAAATATAAAGATGAAACGCCGCTCATTTTTAAAATGGTCAGGTGCTGTTGCTGCACCAGCAATTATTGGAGGCACTGCGGTATCTAGTAATCTTGTGAAAAAAGCAAGTGCCGCACCCTCAGAGAGTAAAGTAGATGCTACAGTCATACCAACATGTAGTACGCTAAATTGTGGTGGGAAATGCTTAATTAAAGCTCATGTAAAAGATGGTCAAATTGTACGATTAAGTACAGATGACGATGCAAGAGATGAAAATGCTGATAATGAGCAGTATCCGCAAATTCGTGCTTGTGTTCGTGGCCGTGGATATCGTAGACATATTTATTCTCCAGATCGTATTAAAAAGCCTTTAAAACGTGTTGGTAAACGCGGTGAGGGTAAATTTAAAGAAATTTCATGGGATGAAGCGATTAAAATCATTGCTAAAGAAAATAATCGCATTAAAGAAAAATATGGCCCTGCTTCCCGCTTTAGTTTATATGCGACTGGGCAAACAGGACAAATTGGTAGTGGAGATACAGTTATTCAAAGACTACTTGCATTAGATGGTGGCTTTTTAGGACGTTATTCAAATTATAGCGCTGGTCAACATGGTGCAGCAACTCCATTTACTTTTGGTGTTGGCGATGCATCAAATAGCTGTAATACATTATTAGATTCCAAACTCATTATTTTACATGGTATGAACCCAGCAGAAACGATTTTTGGCCATTTTAATATGTACTTACGTATGGCCAAGGCTAAAGGTGCAAAAATCTATACGATTGATCCAAGAAAAACGGATACTGAAGTGGCACTTGCAGATGATTGGTTCCCTGTTAAACCAGGAACAGACAATGCATTAGTAGCTGCAATGGCGTATGTAATATTTTCAGAAAATTTACAAGACAAAAAGTTTTTAGATACATACTGTATCGGACATGATGAGGCTCATATGCCTAAAGGTGTTCCGGCTGGAGAATCCTATTATAGCTATGTAATGGGGAAAAAGGATAAAACACCTAAAACTCCAGAATGGGCAGCCAAAATTACTGGCTTACCTGCAAGTCGAATTAAACAATTAGCTCGTGAAGTAGCTACTACAAAACCAATGGCTTGGATTCAAGGAAATGGTATTAATCGACATATGAATGGTGAGCAGCTTTCTCGCGGTGGCTCTGTTATGCCTATTTTAACAGGAAACATCGGTATTAGTGGCGGATGGGCAGGTGCAGGTGGAGGTATTAGTGCGAAATTTCAAAAATTCCCAATACCTGATAACCCACTTGGAATAAGTATTCCTTGCTTCAAATATACTGATGCAATTGTTCGTGGTAAAGAAATGGGAGCTGCTGATGGTGTTACAGGCCTTGAGGAAGGACAAACCTTACCTTCTAATATCAAAATGATTTATAACATGGCAGGTAACTGTTTAGTAAATCAACATTCAGATATTAATAAGACAATCGAAATTTTAGAAGATGAGTCACTATGTGAGTTTATCGTAACTTCAGATATTTATATGACTCCATCTGCTAAATATTCCGATATTGTTTTACCGACTTGTACGTTCTTTGAACAAAATGATTTAGTTCCGCCATGGGGCTTTGGACAACATATTTTTCTTTCACAAAAAGTAGTTGAACCGTTATATGGCTCTCTAACTGAGTACGAATGGATGAGTAAGCTAGCTGCTGAATTAGGCATTGAACAACAGTTTACTGAAGGTAGAACACAAGATGAATGGGTTAAATGGTTAATTGAAGAATCGAAAAAATTAGATCCAAATTTCCCAAGCTATGAAGAAATGCAAAAAAATGGAGTGTATAAGTTTAAAGACATTACAATGGTTCGATTTGCAGATCAAATCAAGGACCTAAAAAATAACCCATTTGAAACACCATCTGGGAAAATTGAGTTATTCTCTAAAGACTTATTCGATATGAATAATCCTGAGGAAATCCCTGCTGTTCCAAAGCATGTGGCAGTAGAAGAAGGCCCTGAAAGTGAATTAACAAAAAAATATCCGCTTCAAGTTTTTGGCTGGCATGTGAAGAGACGTTGTCACTCAACTTGGGAGAAAAGTGATTGGATGGAAGAGGTTCAAACACAAGAGCTTTGGATTAATCCGATTGATGCAGATGCACGTGGTATTAAAACTGGAGATAAAGTAGAGATCTTTAATGATCGTGGAAAAATGATTATCCCTGCAAAAGTTTCGAGCAGATTTATGCCAGGGGTAATAGGATTACCACAGGGTGGTTGGTTTACACCAGATGGAAAAGGTGTAGATACACGAGGAGCAATCAACGTTCTTACTACTCAAAAGGCTTCGCCATTCCATTGTAATCCTCAACATACCAATCTGGCAGAAGTAAAAAAAGCATAGGGAGGAATAAAACATGGCTCAATTAGGTTTTTATATTGATCAAGCTCGTTGTAATGGCTGTAATGCATGTGTCGTAGCTTGTAAAGATAAAAATGATAATCCAGTTGGGGTTAATTTCAGACGAGTATATGTAAATGAATCTGGAAAATTTACTAAGGATAAAGATGGGGCTTGGATTAATAACGTTACGGCCTTTAATATTTCTATTTCATGTAACCATTGTGATGAACCGGGATGTGTCAAAGGATGCCCAACTGGTGCAATGCATAAGCGAGAAGAAGATGGAGTTGTCGTGGTTGACCATGAAAAATGTGTAGGTTGTAAATATTGTACATGGAATTGCCCATATGGTGCACCTCAATATAACGAAGAACTAGGTATGATGACAAAATGTGATACATGTCTTGATTTAAGAGAAGCGGGAGAAAAACCAGCTTGTGTAGCAGCTTGTATTATGCGTGCGATTGATTTCGGACCAATTGATGAGCTGCGTGCAAAATATGGCGATACTGCTGACATCAAAGGATTACCTAGTTCGAAAATTACAAAACCAAATCTAGTAATCAATCCGCATAAGGATGCAGCTAAATAATCTAATTAGGGAGGGATTAAGATGCATGAATGGCCATTATTAATATTTACAATTAGTATGCAGGCAGCCATTGGAGGAATGCTCGTACTTTGGTTATTCCATCGAAGCTTAGAAAAAAATGGTGTAGACACGTATAGTGCTTTAAGAATACCATTAATTGTTATTGCTGTTTTATCACTTGTAGGGTTAGGTGCTTCATTCGCCCATTTAGGAAAACCAAGTCATGCTTTTAATACAATACTAGGGTTTGGACATTCTTGGATGAGCCGTGAAATCGTATTTACAGGATGCTTTATAGCGTTAGCTATTATTACAGTTGGATTGTTCTTTGTTCAAAAGAAAGTAAATCCTTGGTTACTATTAGTGACTGCACTTGTAGGTTTGGTAGATGTTTATGCTATGGCAGCTATTTATTCTAATACATTAGTAAATGGTTGGGATAGCGCAAATACTTTCTTATCTTTCTACGGAACGACGTTAACACTAGGAGCAATTTTAATGCTGAGCTTAAATGCAACATTTATTAAAAATGCTGATGTAACAAAAAAATTATTTAAAATTGGTTTTTCTGTGGCTGCGGTAGGTATCGCTATTCAATTAGTTGGCGCAGCATTATTAGCAGCCTTTAATGGAGATGTTATTCTGATTTCTGGTACTGCGGCATCTACAAGCTTAGCAGATTATCAATCTGTCATTATTGTACGCTGGATTATTGAAATCATAGGTATGGCTATCTTCGGTTTCTATGCTATTTCATCAAACAAAAAATCAATGGTTGCTGTAAGCTATGTAGCTCTTATAGCTATTCTTGTAGCTGAAGGTATGAGCAGATATGTATTTTATGTGTTAGGTGCATAAGAATATGAAAAGAAGCTATCTCAAATTTGAGATAGCTTCTTTTCATAGAAAGAGAACATAGACTTAGAGGACAAATTCCTTTTAGATGCGAAAAGGGGAGTATCAATAGAAAAAGACGTAATAAAAAAGAGGGAAGAAAATTATCGCGTTCCCCCTCTCTTATTAGTATCTTCAATCTACTTTTCTATGATAAAGCCTTTAATCCTGTAACACCAATAATTATAGCGATGACACTCAGAATTCGTGCAATATTTTTGGATTCTCCAAAGAAAATCATATTTATAAGGACCGCTCCTGCTGTTCCAATACCTATCCAAACAGCATAAGCAATACTCACTTGTAAATAATTAAAAGAAGTATATAGAAGGATAAAAGAAGCTCCGAATCCACCTATATAAAGAATGGTATTACCTACATTTTTTGTTTGACTGTACTTTTTTAGTCCAACAACTCCAATTACTTCAGCGCAAGCTGCTAAAAAAACAAATAACCAACCCATTAATGAACATCTCCTGTCTTTTCATCGACTTTGTTATCAGCTAGTTTTAAACCAATAACTCCTGCGATTAGAATGACGATGAAGAATAGTTTTCCTATACTGAACGTGCCTCCGAAAATAAACACATCCATTAAAGTGGTTCCAGCAGTTCCTACACCTGCAAAAATAGCATAAACAGTACCTGTTGGTAAATTTTCGCAAGCTTTCGCTAAAAAGTGGAAATCTGTGAAAATAATCACAAGTATAATCACCCAATGCCACCAAGTGCTAGCGGTATTAAAACCAAACACCCATAGTAATTCAAAAATACAGGTTAAAATAACATATAACCATGATTTATTCATTTCATCACTCCTTAATGACTGACTATCAGTCATTTTGATGTTAAAATTTTTTGAGCATCACTAGTTTTGTGTACCTAGTGCATGACTCAAAAAATCTATTAATTCTTGTTTTTGTGTATGAACAATTTGATCGTTACTATGATCATATAAATAAATTTGTTCAGCAGCAGATTCAATCAGCCCAATTAACAATTTAGCTGTACGATCTGGATGAATGGATTCACGTATAGAACCATTATTTTTGGCTCCTTCTAAAAATGTACTCATCCAAGAATAAAACGGCTTATAAATGGTTTCCCATTCTTTTAAATGTTCAGATGATGCAAGACCTGCATAAATTAAAGCTAGAATTTCATGATAATCATCTGTCACTTTAAAGACAACGTCAATTAATTGTGTAAGCTGATCTGAGAAAGAATCTTCTTTTTGAACATTTTCTTTTATAGCGACAATAATCCGATCTACCATTTCTTCTGCTATGGAAGGCATTACGGCAAGTTTAGAAGGAAAATATAAATAAAAAGTACCTTGAGCAATACCAGCTGACTTTACGATATCGGACACTTTTGTTTTTTCGATGCCTTTCTCCTTAAAAACGTCAATGGCAGCTCGAATAATTCTTTCTTTTTTATTATCCATCACTCACCTTCTTCCATAATCAAAATGACTGAATGTCATTCATTATATAGTGGATCGTTTATAAAGTCAATTTAGAGAAGGTGTAGCCGGTGAAATAAGAAGTTGAATCAAAATGATAAAGAGTTGAACGGTTTTCACCAAGAGTTGAATGCTTTTTATGAAAGTTGAACCAATTACATACAAAGTTGAATGATATTGGTATATGTGGAACAGGCGTTGCAAAGTAATTTGTTTTTTGATAAGACAGGAGTATCAAGTTATTAAGGAGCTGCAAATATGCCAAACATAAAGGCTGTATTTAGTGATATAGACGGAACATTATTAGATTCAAATCATCAAATTTCTACCGAATTACAGGAAACGATTCAAACAATAACAAATAAGGGAACACCATTTATACTAGTCTCGGGTCGAATGCCGAGTGGTATATTTATGCTACAAGAGATACTAAACATTCAAACTCCTATTATTTGTTATAGTGGCGCTCTAATTATGCAAAGGGATCATAATGCTTCTGAAGTGAAGACGATTCATAGCTTTAATCTTGCTACTAATGATGCTCAAGAACTTTATAAAGATATAAGTAATTTTAATCAAACAATTAGTTTCAATATATGTAGTTATGATAATTGGTTCGTTGATGATTTACAAAATCCATGGGTAAAACGTGATCAAGCTATATCGAAAATGACACCTCAGAAAGTTGACTTTGCTTCTTTCCTCGAAGGTGATTGCATAATCCATAAGGTTATGTGTATAGGAAACCCTGAAGATATTAATGAATTAGAAGCTCATTTGAAAAAAACATTTTCTCATTTATCGATTTTTAAATCTCAGGCATCTTATCTGGAAATAATGACAGGAGGTGTATCAAAAGCGACCGCTATCAAACAATTAGAAAAAATGTACAATATTACACGAGATAATATTATGGCAATTGGTGATAATTTTAATGATATGGATATGTTGTCTTATGCTGGCTTGGGAATTGCGATGGGAAATGCTCCTGAGGAAGTGAAGGTAGTAGCAAATGAAACGACTGCCTCGAATGATGAAGGTGGACTTAATCAAGCCTTGTTAAAGTATGTAAAATAAATAGTAAATGATTTGTGAATGAAGTACTAGAAATTGAAAAAACGGGTATAAATACAGGGCCTACTTGAATTGTGAGGAGTGTTTTTTGATGGCAGATTTTAAATATGAAATAACAGATCGTATCGGAACAATTTCTCAGTCTCCAAAAGGTTGGAATAAAGAGCTTAACTTGATTAGCTGGAATGGGAAAGAAGCTAAGTATGATTTACGTGATTGGGCTCCTGATCATGAAAAGATGGGGAAGGGTATTACGTTATCTCACGAAGAATTAAAAGCGTTACGTGATGTATTGAACGGTATGGACTTATAAAAAGATTGAAAAGAGGATATCCAAGATGGACACCCTCTTTTCATATTAACCAAAGAGTAGATAAGGGGCTTCTGAAAAATTACTTTTCAGAAGCCTCTTATCTTATAATTTAAATGACTTAACTTGTTCTTGTAATCCAGTTGCAAGGTTAGAAAGAGAGTTTGCAGATAAAGCAATCTCTTCCATAGAGGATAATTGCTGTTCTGCTGATGCAGCAACCAGCTGTGTTTGAGCAGAAGCATCTTTTGTTGATTCGGATATATTTGTTATGGTAGCTGAAACTTCTTCAGCACTAGCAGACATTTGCTCTACTGTAGCAGCCATCTCTGTTATTCTTTCCTCCATATGATACATATTGTTACTAATTTCCTTGAAGCTCGTTTCCGTTTTATGAACCAATTCTAGACCTTCAATTGTTTCCAACTCGACTTGATTCATAGATTCAGTTGATTGTGTCATATTAAATTGAATCTCTTTTATTAAAGTGGATATTTGATTAGACGATTGTTGAGATTGCTCAGCAAGTTTTCGTACCTCATCTGCAACAACTGCAAATCCGTTTCCGTTTTCGCCTGCACGGGCAGCTTCAATAGCTGCATTTAAGGCGAGTAGATTTGTTTGTTCAGCAATATTTGTAATGATATGGCTTATATCATTAATTTCATTTGATCGAGTATCCAGTAATTTTAGCACTTCGTTACTATCCATAACCTTTTGATGAATCGACTTTATTTGTGCAACCGTATTGGATACATATTCATTTCCTTTGTTAGCTTGTTTAACAATTCTTGTACCTTGCTCAGAAAGCTCTGATGAATTTTCTGCTAGGTTTTGGATAGCCAAAGATACTTCTTCAAGTGATTGTGCACTTTCAACGATCCCGTTATTACTCATTTCTGCTCCTGTAGCTATCCTTTGTATAGAAATTGAAATGTCGTTAGTAGCCTTGCTCGTTTCCTTAGCACTAGCTGTAAGTTGTTCAGAGGCTGAGGCTACTTGTTCAGTAGTTTGAGCAAGCTTGTAAATAAGTTGTTTCATATTATTTTTCATTTTGTTGAAGTCGTTTGTTAATGTTCCAATTTCATCCTTAAAAGCGATTTTAACATCTTCTCTAGAAAAATCTCCTTCCGCAGTTAAAGCTAGTTCATTACTAACTCGAGTAATTGGCTTAATAAATCGTCTTGCGAAGAAGATCGCATCAAGTGAAAAAATAATGATCGAGATTATCGATATAATTGCGATTGTATATGCGATTTTATTAGCTCCAGCACTATAATCGGATAAATAACCGGTTGAGCCAATAATCCATCCCCAATGTGGATCTTTCTGTACGTAGGTTATCTTTTTTTCCGTTTTATTGCTAGTAGGATTTAGCCATTCGTACTCAATGAAGCCACCTTTTTCCCCTTTTTTCAGAAATTCTTGACCAATTAGAACACCATCGGGTGTTTTTTTGTTAGAATAATCGACTCCTTCACCATTAAAGGACATGACTGATACTGCTTGTTCATTTAAAGCGATGATATAGCCAGCTTTTCCAGAAGTATAATCTGGATTGAGTGGACGATTTCCTTCTGCATCTTTTTCACCAAATAGTTCAAGACGCAATTTTTCTTGTGCTTCTTCTAATGTTATATTGCCTTTTTTTACTTCATCATTAAGTATGTCTATCATTCCAATAACTGATTTGGATCTCGTTTTTAGTTCGTTTTTACCTATATCATTCAATTGATTTTTAGATATCGAATATGAACTTATACTGATTATAATGACAGGTATAATGATAATAGAAATACAGAGTATTAATAGTTTTGTTCTAAATGATAAATATTTGTTTTTCATGTGAAAATCTCCTCCCGATAAGTATGAACTAATTTTAATCCCCTATTTATATGATATCGGAATATTAATTCTAAGTTGTTACAAAAAATGTAATTTAACTTTTAACTAATTGAGAGAAGTGATAAAATTTCCATCACTTTAGAGAGACAATTTTGCTAAAATAGAAAGGATGTTTTAAAAAGTACCATTTTAATGGTCAAATAAATAGGAATTCTGGAATTTTATATGAATTACATGTATGATGCTAGAAGAATTATTTTAATATATATAAAAGGTTAAGTTTTTTTCGCTTTAAGAATTAGGAGGAAATGCAATAATGAATTTGGAAGCACAAGAACAATTTAAGCTTGAGGAACTGCTCGGTTCTTTGACAGTTAATCAACTTAAAAATATACGTCGTAATCTAGACTTGAAAATAAAAAATGTAAGTTCATTACGAAAACAAGAATTAGTAGAAGCGCTAACGGAAGGGATTCCATCAACAGTTGCTAATCGTGCAATGTTGATGAATGTTGATCAATATACAGCTGTTGTTACTTTAATGACTAAAAATGGAGTGTTAGAAGTTAGTCAATTAGAGATGGAAGATGTATTTTATTTAAGTAGCGTTGGATACGCTCATCCAGTAAAAAAAGATGACCAACAACTGCTAGTTATGCCAAAAGAAATTATCGATCGATTTTATGAATTAGATCCATCTCAATTGAAGGTAAGCGTTAATAAAAATCAAAAAATCACTCATACTTTATTTGGAATGATGAGATATTTTGGTGTAATCGATCTTCTATCAGCTCAAGAGATGGTTAAGGGATACATTGAGGAAGAAATAGATGCGGTCTGGTTTGAAGAATATGTTGCCTATTTATCTGAGTTTTACGGTGGATTTCAGTTAGTAGACGGCTATATTGTGAATGAGTTGGCAGTGGATGTGAAGCAGGAAATCCTTGATCAACAAAATCGATTAAATATCCCTTATTGTCCAATTCCTAAAGAAATGATGTTTAACGTAAGCGGAAAGCAAACGTTTGAGAAGACTCCACAAGTAGAGATTTTAGCGAAGTATTTGCAAGAAAATTACGAGCTATCTGCAGAACTGTTAGAGAATCTAGTGGATGATTTTATCTTTATGATTCAAACACAAAATTCATTAACAGATATTATGACATCTATTGGAGAAAGAATTGAATTTCCAAATGAAGCAGCTATAAAAGAGTTTGTAGATTTATTAGTGAAAGTTGCTAATTACACAAGATTGTGGATTTTAAAAGGGTATACACCAAATGAATTATCTCCAGCACAGGAAAAAAATACAACTCCTGTTACTAGTGAGAAAATAGGTAGAAATGAGCCGTGTCCTTGTAATAGCGGTAAAAAGTACAAGAAATGCTGTGGCAGTAACTAAAAGCGTTACTTAATTCCTGAAGAAAAGGGTTTATGTCAAAAGTGAATGGAAATCATTTTTGACATAAACCTTTTATATATCTTGCCATATAGATTAATTCAAGAAGCTTCTTCAAATTATTGTCATATATAATGATAGTTATATATGGCTTTTTGCTTGAACAATCTCTCGCATCATAAAAATAAGACATCATTTTTTATGTAGAGGTACATTCACGATTAGGTTGATTGTTAAGAAGAGTATAAAACGATATGAAAAATGTGTAAAATTTTTCCTTTATATAGATGAGTTGAAATAGAAATAGGTATATTTACATGGTAAAATAAGTTCATGTGATGTAAATTTATTACTGTTTATAAAGAAAGGGACGCTTCATGTTTAGATTTGTGCTAGGTCTAGTAATTGGTGTAGCTATAACATGCGCTTTTTATCAAATGATTCATAAAAAATTACGTAAACAAATACAAAGTAGCTTAATGAAGGAAAAGCAAATGTACTCTTTAGTAGAAAATACAAAGGATGCTCTATACTATTTTGAACTTATCCCTGAGTGGAAGTATAAGTATATATATCCTCCGTTAGAAGATACGTATGGTAAGGACTTAGCAGAGAAAATATATAAAGATCCACAAATATTATTAAACTTAATACATCCGGAAGATTATGATATGCAGATAAAGAAAATAAAAGGTGAGGTAGATTATAGTAAACCACTTATTTTTCGAATTGCGGATAGGTCTGGTGAGTATCACTCTTTTGAAGAATTTACTACTCCTGTGTATGAAGATGGTAAATTGATTGGCATACAGGGGATACTTAGAAATATAGATGAAAAATTGCGAATGGAGCAGGAGGTAGAATATCGTCTTAACCATGATAATGCTACGGGCTCATACAATCGCAATTATTATGATGATATTGTTCATACGTATAATACGAAAGTAGATACACCTATTGGAATGATCATATTTGATTTAGATAATTTGAAATATGTAAATGACACATATGGTCATAGAAAAGGAGATCAATTAATTAAGATTACAGCCGGGTTACTAAATATTTTTTCAAACGATCATATCACTATTTCAAGAATTGGCGGCGATGAGTTTGTTATTTTGACAACACAAGGGACTGAACTGGATGTTAAACAATTAATGAATAATGTAGTCGCAGCCATTGAAGAATATAATGACAATAGTGCAGATATGAAAATAAGAATGTCTGTAGGGTATTCTTATAGTCCATATTCAATTGGTCAAATGGATCGTGTATTTGAAGAAGCAGACCGTAATATGTATGACGATAAATTCAGAAAAAAGCTTATGTATGAAATATAAGGAAAGAAGGTCTAATAGCATTGCTATATGTAGATCTTCTTTTTTTATTTTAGAATAATTTATTTTTTGTAGAGCAAAATATAAATTGGATATTGAATGTTAACCTTAAATACTTATAAATAATGGGTTTTTTATTGGTTTTTTTAGTATGTGAGCTTTAAAGGCGAATTATAAATACGTACTTATATAAAAATGTTCGTAATTTCTATTGACGAATTATATATTATATTTATATAATAAGTTTCATATTAAATGAAAACCAATTTTAAGGAGATCAAATAAATGAAAAAGCTTATAGTAGTAATTATGGCTCTATTTACAATTTTAGCTGGATGTTCATCAAATGAGCCGAAAAAAGAGAACGCAGCTGAAAAAAATGAACAAGTACAACCAATAGGTATTATCGGTGCGATGGATTCAGAGGTAACAACGCTTAAATCAAAATTAGATAATGAAAAGATCGTAAAAAAAGCAGGCCTAGAATTTCATCAAGGAACATTAAACGGCAAAGAAGTAGTAATTGTTCAATCAGGAATTGGAAAAGTAAATGCAGCTTTATGTGCACAAATTTTAGTAGATGATTTCAATGTTAGCACGCTCATTAATTCAGGTGTTGCTGGTGGTTTATATAAGGATTTAAAAGTTGGGGACGTTGTTATTTCTAACCGTGCAGTAGAGCATGACTCAGATGTAACAGCATTTGGACATAAAAAAGGTTATATTTCTGGTATGCACGGTGATGGTGAACCAACTTATTTTGAAACAGACGCAGATTTAGCAAAGAAAACTCAAGAAGTTGCTAGTGAAGTATTAAAAGAGAATAAAGCATACATTGGAACAATTGCTTCTGGTGATATTTTTGTTAGTGACGCGGCTTTAAAAACATCACTAGTAGAACAATTTGATGCATATGCTGCTGAAATGGAAGGGGCAGCTATCGCACACGTTGCTTATTTAAACAAGGTACCTGTAACAATTATTCGTTCAATCTCTGATTTAGCTAATGGTGAAGCAGATGTAACCTATGAAGAATTTGAAACGAAAGCTGCTGAAAAGTCAGCACAAATTGTAATGAATTTATTAAAACAACTATAAGAAATAATTGAAGTAAAAAAATGACTTGAAAATCATACTTTCAAGTCATTTTTTGTTTGTTTTTTAAATCATCCCAACAATTTCATAAGATCGTAATCGTTCTCTATGATCGTAGATTTGTGAGTTAATCATGAATTCATCAGCTTGTGTTTCATTCAGGAAAGCCTGTAATTGCTTCTTAACGCTTTCACGGCTACCGATTATAGATGAGCCAATTCGTTGCTCTAATGCAGCTTTTTCCATTGGATTCCATACTTCATCCATATTATCGATAGGTGGATCAAGAGGACCAGGTTGATTACGAACTAATTTTAAAAATTGCTGTTGCATTGAAGTTGCTAACTTCATGGCTTTTTCATCAGTATCAGCTGCAATGACATTCAATGCTACCATTGCATATGGCTTTTCGAGTACATCTGATGGCTGAAAGCTTCTTCGATATAAGTCTAATGCAGGTAATGTATTTTCAGGAGAAAAATGATTAGCAAAAGAAAATGGTAACCCCAATTGTCCGGCAAGCTGAGCACTGAATCCACTAGAACCTAATAACCATATAGGAATATGTAATCCTTCACCTGGAATAGCTCTGACATGCTTTTTCCCAATGGTTAATGAAGGATTGAAGTATGTGCGCAGCTCTTGAAGTTGTTCTGGAAAATCATGACCATCACGTCGACTATCTCGTCTCAAAGCATAAGCTGTGTATTGATCAGTTCCTGGGGCACGACCAAGTCCTAAATCAATTCGATTTGGATAGATTGATTCAAGAGTTCCAAATTGTTCAGCAATGACAAGAGGTGAATGATTAGGTAACATGATGCCACCTGAACCAACTCGTATGTATTTTGTTCCTGCAGCAACATATCCAATCATAATCGATGTAGCTGAGCTCGCGATTCCAGGCATATTATGATGTTCCGCCAACCAATATCGGTTATATCCCCATTTTTCAGCATGCTGAGCTAAATCTAACGTGTTTTTCATTGAATCTTGAACAGTTCCACCTGATAGGATTGGAGAGAGATCTAAAATAGAAAAAGGGATATCGGAAAGACATTTTTCATCTCCAGGCATGTTCACTCACTTCTTTCTATATATATTTGATAACACTTCATTTTACTTAAAAGGACTTGTAACTTATTTATTTACAGAGAAATCATTTCTTGAAAATATCGATGAACCAAAAAGGTCCGATGACGGTTTTTCTTATATATTATCAATAATTTCCATTATGACAAATAATTTGTTTTACTTAAGATATGATGGATTGGAGTAAAATAAGTCGTTTCTCTTGAAATATAAATGATATAAATTAAAATGATACCATATAGGGTATTGTTAAGCTTTTGTACATAATTGTATTAGATTGGAGGCTTTTCATTTAATGGAGGATATAGGAGTCTTTTTTGCTCTTGCAGCAGGTGTATTGTCTTTTTTTTCCCCTTGTGTATTCCCACTTTTGCCAGCATACATTACGCATTTAACTGGAGGGAAAATAGAAAATGCCAAAATTGATGTGAATAAAAGTAAACTTTATATTCGCTCATTTGGATTTATTATTGGTTTTAGTTTAATATTTACCGTTATGGGTGCTTCAGCGAGTTTTCTTGGAAAAGTATTCTTAGATTACAGAATGATTATAATGCAAATAGCTGGTTTTCTTATCATTATTTTCGGTTTACAAATGGCAGGACTTTTAAAGCTTAATTTTCTAATGAAAGAAAAGAGGTTTCACACCGAGAAAAAAACAAAAGGGATATTCAGTAGCATACTTTTAGGTATGGCATTTGCTAGTGGTTGGACTCCATGTGTAGGACTGGCTTTATCTTCTATTCTTTTATTAGCAAGTTCTACAGATACGTTATACCAAGGTATGTTTCTATTAATTGCTTATTCTGTAGGTATGGCTATCCCGTTTCTCATAATATCAATTGCTTTATCATATTCATTAAAAACTCTTCGACGCATTAATAAATATTTAGGAAAGCTTTCTTTTATTAATGGAATGATTATGATTCTACTAGGCTTCTTAGTATTATCAGGTCAAATGCAAAAAATTAGTGCTTGGCTTTCATCTTTTAATCTTTTTTGGTAACGATTCTAATCATTTGATAGAAATGGAGAGATATTTTGTCTTATCTTACACTTGGCAAATTTACTATTCAGGTGAGTATTCTCGCTTCATTTTTAGCCCTTTTTATTGGAGCGTTTCTTTTTAAAGTCATAGAAAAAAAGAGTCTAGGGGATTGGTATTGGAATAGTATCTTTATATATATAGGAGTATACAAACTAAGTTATCTTTTGTTCCACTTTAATCTTTTTTGGGAAGCACCCTGGTCAGTCTTTTATTTTAATGGAGGAATAAAAGGACATATTTTAGCTTTCTGTTTTGTTGCTATCTATATCATGTTTCGAACTAAAAAGAATAGATTAATCATAAAAGAGGAGTTCATTCCTTCCTATATCTTTTTTCTTCTGTTATACGAAATGGGCCTTTCTATTTTTGAAAAGCAAGCTTTACCTACGCTAATCCAGGTTATTTTACTCGTTTTCGTTTCCATTTTATTTATAAGAAAAAGTGAGTATAGCCCAGCAGTATCTACACAAATGTTTCTATTACTGTTGTTAATACAATTGTTATTGTTCAGCTTATTTGGTGGATTTATGGTCATGAAGAATATCGTGTTTCTTGTATTTGGCGTATTTTTTATATTATTAAAGTTATTTCATAAGGAGGAATCGTTCACTTGAAAAAAAACTTACTAACTATAGCAATCTTAATTATTGCTGTTGCTATTATAGTTGTGAACATTTGGAAGCCATCGGATGTTGAAAGTGAGAAAAAGATTTCTAGTGAAAAAGAAGCAAATACTAAAGAGGTAAGTGAAATAGAGCAGCAGAGCTCACTTGAGGTAGGAGCTAAGGCACCAGATTTTGAGTTGAAGACTTTAGACGGACAACAGGTAAAGCTAACCGATTTTCGAGGAAAAAAAGTGATTCTAAATTTTTGGGCTACATGGTGTCCACCGTGTAAAGCCGAAATGCCTCATATGCAAAACTTTTATTTAAAAAATCAAAATAAAGATGTGACTTTACTAGCCGTTAATTTAACAAGCTCGGATAAAGGATTGGATGTAGTGGATGAATTCGTTAAAGATTATCAATTGACATTTCCTATACTACTTGATACAGAGGGAGTAGTTGGGAACATGTACAAGGTATATTCGATACCAACGAGTTATATTCTTGATTCAAAAGGAATTATCACCCAAAAAATCGTCGGACCAATGGATGAGGACAGAATGAATCAGCTTATTACCAGTATAAAGTGAACGGAATTAAATAAGAGGCTGTTTTAAAGTCCATTACTGATAATGGATCTTGTTGAGCGGGATGCTCTTGATAAAAAGTAACTATAATTAAAGTCAAAATACAAAAGTTCACATTTCATCATGTGAACTTCTTTTGTATTTTGGCTTGTTCATTGATATTTTTTTTCAATGAACAGTACATATCAGCCTCTTCGTTTCAGGGGGGGGATTTGGATTAGCCTATTTTTTTGTAGGAGAGTTCTCCATTCGCAAATAGTAAATAATAATCCTGTGTCTGTACTTTAAAAGGCTTACTAAAAAATTTTTGCATAGATACAAGTATCAATTAAATCATTATTTGCTACAGATTTAGCATTGTTTCTTAAAATACCTTCGAGAGTATATCCTAATCTTTCTGCGACAGCACGACTTCTACTGTTTTTTGAATCACAGCGAATTTCTATTCTTTTAGCTTTTAACTCTTTTACAGCAAAATCTGTTATACCTTGAACAGCTTCGCTCATATACCCTTTACCTGAATAGGAGGAATTTATCCAATAGCCAATTTCAAATTTAGGAATTGACCAATCGATACGATGTAAACCAGATGAAGCAACGAAATCACCAGTTTCTTTAGAAAAAACATGTAAACGCAAGTCAGATCTCTTTAGGAAATTCACATAGGCTTCACGTACATTCGTTTCGATTACTTCTAGTGACTGTTCTTTTTGTGCAAAAATCATCCACTGCTTTAATTCGGGAAGAGAATGAATAATGGCATCATGCACCGCTTGGCCATCACCGGGTAACGGCATACGAATGATAAGTCTTTCAGTAGTGAATTCAGTTGGAAAATCTAATAAAACCGGATTCAATTTTAACACTCCTTGTTAGAGGACAATTATTGCTCATGATTATAAAAAAGAAGCGTGAATAACTATTCTTCCTTTGCTTGTAGTCCTAGTTTTTTTATTCGATATTGAAGACTTTGACGGCTTAAACCTAATTGTTTCGCTGTTTTGGTGATACTGAAGTCATTTTTACTCAAGAAGTGTTTAATATATTTTAGTTCAAATAACTCTAGTTGGTCTTTTAAATGTGTTTTTTCTTCATTTAGAAAATGGTCAAAAGTTATTGAGTTTGTTGACTGTTCTTTATGTGTAGATTTTGTTCGATAATGAAATGGAAGATGTTCGAATTCTATCCATTCTTCGTCAAGAAGTAAGTTCATAGAAGCTTCTATAATATGCTCTAGTTCTCGTACATTTCCTGGCCAATGATAGTCTTGAAAAGATTGTAAAACGTTTTGCTTCACACCTAAAACATTCATTTGAAACAGAGCATTATATTTGGAAATGAATTTTTCGATTAATAATGGAATATCTCCAAATCTTTCACGAAGTGGAGGGATAAAGACTGTTACAACCCCTAAACGATAATACAAATCCTTTCGAAGGTGATGATTGGCTATCGCGTCGACTGGATCTTCATTCATTGTTGCAATAACACGTACATCAATAGGAATTTCTTTTGAACCGCCAATACGTTTTACTTTCTTTTCTTGGAGTACTCTTAGGAGCTTAGCTTGTAGATGGATATTTAAGGAGTTGATTTCATCTAACAGTAAGGTTCCGCCCTCCGCTTGTTCAAATAATCCAGCACTATCAATTGCTCCTGTAAAAGCCCCTTTTGTTGTACCAAAAAGCAATCCTTCTATTAGATTGTCTGGAAGAGCAGCACAATTTTGAGAAATGAATGGTGAGGACGACCGAGCACTTCCATTGTGTATACTTTGTGCAAATAATTCTTTCCCTGTTCCTGTTTCTCCGACAATCAAAACGTATGAAGATGTACGAGTTGCACGTCTAGATAGTTCAATGACTTCTTTAATCGCTTCACTATTCCCGATAATACTTTCGAAGGTAAAACGTGTGTCTGTTTTACGAATGCTATTAGTACGCATAAGTCGTTCGATTTTGGTTATGTCTTTAGCGATCTCTACAGCACCTTGTATTTTTCCATCAACAATAAATGGAAAGGTATTATTCATTGTGGTGATTTCTGTTCCTTTGTTATTAAAGTATGTTTGTTTAACATTCATGATTTCTTCTGCATTTTGAAGAGAATGAACAAGGGTGCTATTTTGATTTTCCTGAAACATAAAAACATCGAGCAAATTTTTGTGCAAAACGTCTTTGCTATCCATAGATTCCATTTCTCTCATTTTTTGATTGTATATGATGGTTTTTCCTTCGGCATCAACCGCATGGATCCCTATATCAATTTTGTCTATGATTTCTTCATAAAAAGAATTTAAATATAAAAGATGATCTTCATTCAATTTATTCATCCCTCTCTGTTGTTTATCTTATTCAAACTGGTTCTAGGGTAGAAATACCAATAGTAGAATAGGTTCCAAAATGAAACGGTTAGGAATCAAGAACTTAACAAGTAAATTACTTTAATATTAAACACTATATAATAGAAAGAGTTTTCTGAAAAGAATTTTGCATGGTGTGCCAAAAAATTTTGCTATTCAAGTGATCAAATCATAGTAAAATCCATTAATAGCAATATATTTAGTGTTGGCATGTTTCTTGCAAAGTTGTTAAGTAGACTAAATACATATCGTTTTGGAGGGATATTAATGGTTACTACTTATACACATGAACCGTTTACAAATTTTGCGATTAAAGAGAATAAGCAAGCTTTTTTGGAAGCGTTAGCTTATGTAAATAAACAGCTTGGAAAAGAATATCCACTTGTTATTAATGGAGAGCGAGTTGTATCAGACGTTAAAACAAGTTCTATAAATCCAGCTCAAAAAGATGAAGTAATTGGAACAGTATCGATGGCAGATAAAGAACTGGCAGAAAAAGCTATGCAATCTGCTTTAAAAGCATTTGAATCATGGAAAATGACAGATCCTGAGCTACGTTCAAGCGTACTATTTCGTGCAGCAGCTATTTTAAGACGCAGAAAACATGAATTTTCAAGCTGGCTAGTAAAAGAAACTGCTAAGCCTTGGAAAGAAGCAGATGCTGATACTGCAGAAGCGATTGATTTTCTTGAATTTTATGCACGACAAATGATTGAATTGAAAACTGGTTCTGCTGTTAAAAGTCGTGAAGGGGAACATAATGAATATAATTACATTCCTCTTGGGGTAGGTATTGTTATTTCACCATTTAACTTTCCATTAGCTATTATGGCTGGAACAGTTGTCGCAGCAATTGTTACTGGAAATACCGTTTTATTGAAGCCGGCAGAAACAGCACCAGTTGTCGCAGCTAAATTTGTTGAAGTGATGGAAGAAGCAGGTCTTCCTGCTGGTGTATTGAACTATATTTCAGGTAGTGGAGCTGAAATTGGAGATTATTTAGTTGAACATCCAAAAACTCGTTTTGTATCATTCACTGGTTCTCGTGCAGTTGGCTGTCGTATTTATGAACGTGCTTCAAAAGTACAAGATGGCCAAATTTGGTTGAAACGTGTTATCGCAGAGATGGGTGGTAAAGATACGATTATCGTTGATAAAGATGCGGATTTAGATATCGCAGTTCCATCCATTGTTTATTCAGCTTTTGGCTTCTCAGGTCAAAAATGCTCCGCTGGTTCTCGTGCAGTTATTCATCAAGATGTATATGATGAAGTACTGGAAAGAGCTGTAGCACTAACAAAAACATTAAAAATGGGTAGTCCTGAAGAGGCGGATACGTATATGGGACCTGTTATAGATGAAAAGGCTTATCAAAAAATTATGAGCTATATTGAAATTGGAAAATCAGAAGGCCGCCTTATGACTGGTGGAGTAGGAAATAATGAAAAAGGTTATTTCATTGAGCCAACTATTATTGCAGATGTAAAAGAAAAAGACCGCCTCATGCAGGAAGAGATTTTTGGACCAGTTGTAGCTTTCTGTAAAGCAAATGATTTTGATCATATGCTGGAAATTGCGAATAACACAGATTATGGCTTAACTGGAGCAATTATTTCAAATAATCGTCAACATATTGAACGTGCGAGAAAAGAGTTCCATGTAGGTAATCTATATATTAATAGAGGATGCACTGGAGCTATAGTGGGATATCAACCTTTTGGGGGCTTTAATATGTCTGGAACAGATTCCAAAGCAGGAAGCCCAGATTATTTACTTCTTCATATGCAAGGTAAAACGATTGCTGAAACATTCTAATAAAGTGAAACTTTGAATGGTGGGGATTTTTCTTCATCCTCCACCATTCATTAGTTGAACCAATTGGGTTCTTACTAGCACTTGTCTCCCACTTAAATAACTATGTTTCCTCTTCGTTTTGAAGTGGGAGTCTTAGCGCCAGTTTGAACGGGATATAGAAAGTATAAATATACTTCACAATTATTTTGCTAAGGTTCCATTTGATCTCCAAAGAGATAAAAAGAATAGAAATAGCGAAGTACAAACGTTTAAGTTTGTTATTCAATCATCTTTGCGAAAACGACTACCTTTTACCAGCTACGTTTCGAAGGATGCAAGTATTGCAAATATATGAAGTGTAGAAATGGAATTGGAGCTAGAAAAACAAACTTCTAATTTCAGTGAAAAAATAGGAGGAATATTGATTTCCTCCTGGTTTTATTAACGATATAGGAAAATCTAGAAGAATAATTTCTTCTCATTTAGGCAGTACGATTTAATTTATTTTACATGTAGTTTTAGCAAAGGTTTAGATTGAATGAAGGGAAAGAAGATGATTTGAACAAAACAATACAACATAGCTTAATTGTAGGTTTCGCTCTTTTCGCTATATTCTTTGGCGCAGGAAACTTAATTTTTCCTCCGTCCATTGGTCATGTGTCTGGAACGAATTGGATATCAGCGTTGATTGGATTTTGTACGACAGGTATTGTTCTACCCTTATTAGCAGTAATTGCTATTTAAAATGCTGGAGGTAAATTCGAGGATTTAACAAGACCTATTAGTCCGTGGTTTTATAAGGTTTTTAATCTTTTTCTTATGGTGGGAATAGGTATGTTTGTCACCATTCCTAGAATGGGAGCGACGACGCATGAATTAGGAATTCACACATTATTTCCACAGGTCCCATCTATCGTGACGATTGTTGTCTTTTTCGCTATAAGCTATTATTTTTCTATGGATCAATCAAATGTTATCGAAAAAATTGGCAAAATCCTTACACCTCTACTAGTAATTATTCTATTATTTATTGTAGGTAAAGGAATTTTTTCTCCTATAGGAGAACCTATAAAGACAACTCTATCGAATCCCTTCTCCAATGCATTTATAAATGCATACCAGACTGGTGATGTAGTAACAGGAATATTCTGTGCCCCCATATTTATCGCAGCGATTAAAGCATATGGTTACAAAGGTACTCAAATGAGAAAAATCGCATTAATTGGTACATTTATAGCTGGACTTGGTTTACTTATCATTTATGGCGGTTTGCTTTTTATCGGTGCAGCTGGCAGTGGGATTTTTCCTGATAATATTGATAGTACAGCACTTGTTGCACAAATTGTACGTATGCTTTTAGGACAATTCGGTACAATTGCTCTTTCAGTTGCAATAGCATTAGCTTGTTTAACGTCTACAATAGGTGTAACAGTTGTTACGGCTGAATTTTTGAATGATCTTACTAAAAACAAAATTTCATATCGCATATGGGCGTTAGTCGTTTGTCTTGCAGGAATTGCTATTGGATCTATTGGAGTTGAAAAAATTGTGGATTATGCAATGCCAATTTTCTTGGCACTATATCCTGTAGCCATCGTCTTGGTATTTTTAGGTGTATTTCGCAAATATATCCCGAATCCAGGAGCTTATAGAGGAGCAATTCTATTAACTTTTATTATTAGCTTATCTGAAACAGTAATGTCTCTTGGTTTGAAAATCTCTTTAATGGATGCATTCATTGCCAATCTACCTTTTAGTCCCAATGGATTTGCATGGCTTGTCCCAGCTATTGTAGGGTTTATCATAGGAGCCATCATATATAAATTTACATCTAATAATCAAAATCAAGAAGTGATAATCGATAGTACTGACATCGATTAACAGCTAAAAAGATAGAATATTAAAATAATATAAAAATAAGGAATAATCATTTAGGAGGAAATAATATGGCAACAACTGTAAATGTATCTGAAAAAATTATTAAACAAACGGAAGAATTTGGTGCGCACAACTATCATCCACTACCAATCGTTATTTCTGAAGCAGAAGGAGTGTGGGTAAAATCTCCTGAAGGGAATAAATATATTGATATGCTTAGTGCATACTCAGCTGTAAACCAAGGTCACCGTCATCCTAAAATTATTCAAGCATTAAAAGATCAAGCGGATCGTGTAACTTTGACATCTCGAGCATTTCATAGTGATCAACTTGGACCATGGTATGAAAAAGTAAGCTCTTTAACAAATAAAGATATGGTTTTACCTATGAATACTGGTGCAGAAGCGGTAGAAACGGCTGTAAAGGCGGCTAGACGTTGGGCTTATGATGTAAAAGGCGTGGCAGAAAATCAAGCAGAAATCATTGCATGTACAGGGAATTTTCATGGCCGTACAATGACAGCTGTTTCACTTTCATCGGAAGCAGAATACAAACGTGGCTTTGGACCAATGTTACCTGGAATTAAATTAATTCCTTATGGAGATTTAGAAGCGCTAAAGGCAGCAATTACACCAAATACAGCAGCATTTCTAATTGAACCAATTCAAGGAGAAGCGGGAATTGTTATTCCACCTGAAGGGTTCCTGAAAGCAGCAGGTGCTCTATGTAAAGAAAATAATTTGTTATTTATAGCAGATGAAATACAAACTGGTTTAGCTAGAACAGGTAAACTATTTGCTTATCAATGGGAAGATGTGAATCCAGATATCTTAATTCTTGGTAAAGCATTAGGCGGTGGTGTATTCCCAATTTCATGTGTAGTGGCTAATAAAGATATCTTAAATGTCTTTAATCCTGGTTCACATGGTTCTACTTTTGGGGGGAATCCACTTGCTTGCGCTGTCTCAATTGCATCCTTAGAAGTAATTGAAGAAGAAGAGCTTGTAAATAGATCACTTGAGCTTGGTGAATATTTCAAAGCAAAACTTTCTGAAATTAAAAATCCAATTATTAAAGAAGTACGTGGACGTGGATTATTCATTGGTATGGAGTTAACTGAAGAGGCTCGTCCTTATTGCGAACAATTAAAAGATGAAGGACTTTTATGTAAAGAAACACACGATACTGTAATTCGCTTTGCACCCCCTCTTATTATTTCAAAAGAGGATCTTGATTGGGCGATTGAAAAGATTAAAAAAGTATTTGCGTAAGGTATTCTTCGAAGCTAGCGGTTATACCGTTAGCTTTTTTCTTTTCTTTTCTTTTCTCCCTATCCCATATGATTAATATGGGATAGGGAGAAGATGAAGGAAAACTTGCAGAAGGTAGAGCACCTCTTCGTTCTGATCTTGATCAAGCAGTTCCAAATGCGCCTGTTATTATAACAAGAACGTGTGGACATATCGTTTCAGTAAATAGTAAAGCATTAGCATTAGCAGGAATTACAAAAGAAACGAAGGATCCAGTTGGAGGAAAAATAGATCGTGATGTAAATGGAGAGCCAACGGGAATATTAAGAGAAAATGCAAAAGACTTAGTAAAGGATATCATGCCTAAGAAAACGGTAGAAGAAGATGCGATTTTATTAGCTGAATTGAGCAAGGTTTTGCTATCAAAAGGTATCACTGCTATAACAGATTTGATGGCCTTAAAAATGCCGGTTAATTACTATGATATATATACTTCTGCAAAAGAAAAAGTCTTCAAGCAAAGAACGGTATTGTATTATATGTGGGATCATATTGAGAATCAATCTACTATTGAAACAGAGAAACTTGATCGTGAAAAAGCGATTCATATAGGTGGAATTAAACTATTCTCTGATGGGAGTGTGTCTGGACAAACTGCGTGGGTAAGTGAACCTTTTGTCGGGACAGAAGATAATTGTGGAATTCAAACTGTGACAGAAAAGGAATTACTTGATGCTGCAGAAGCTGCTAAGCAAAATAGTATTCAATTAGTAATACATGCAATGGGTGAGCAAGCTATTGATTTTATTATTAATACATTTGCAGAAATTCCGGCATGGTTGGAGGATGGTCCATCTATACGTTTGGAGCATGCAGCATTGCCAACAGAAAAAGCGATTCAGAGAATGGCAGAAGAAAAAATAGCAGTTGTAACACAGCCTATTTTCCAATTCGCTGAAATTGAAAGTTATATAAATAACATTGGGTTAGAACGTACACAAAAGGCCTACCCAATTCAATCTTTATTAAAAGCAGGTGTACCAGTTGCGTTTTCTTCAGATGCTCCTGCTACAGCCTGGGCTGATCCAGTGAATCCATTTGTAACCATACAATCAGCTATTACTAGGGTAGCTTGTACTGATACTGGGCAACAAGAACGTGTAGATGTTGCAACCGCCATTGAATTATACACAAGAGCTGCACAAGAAATCACAAGAATACCGAATATTGGACAATTAAAAGAAGGTTATTCTGCTGATTTTATCGTTTTAGATCAAGATATTTTGAGTATTGAAGCAAATAAAATTGGAGAAATATCAGTGGAACAAACATATATATCTGGTAGTCTAGTTTACCAAAAAGAAGTAGCTGAAATTAGCTAAATTAGAGAGGAGATTATTGTATGAAAAATATTTGGGCTAGTGAAATTAATAGTATTAAAGATGAAGTAATTGCATGGAGACGTTATCTTCATCAAAATCCAGAATTATCATTTCAAGAAGAAAAAACAGCACAATTCGTATATGATAAGCTTCTTTCGTTTGGTAATTTAGAAATAACAAGACCTACAAAATATAGTGTGATGGCTCGGCTAATTGGTTCAGAACCTGGGCAGACATTAGCAATTCGTGCAGATATGGATGCTCTTCCAATACCAGAAGAAAACGATTTTGACTTTGTATCAAAAGTACCTGGAGTAATGCATGCTTGTGGTCATGATGGACATACAGCTATGCTACTAGGTACAGCGAAGATTCTTTCCAAAATGCAAAATCAAATTAAAGGCGAAGTTCGTTTCTTCTTCCAACATGCTGAAGAGTATTTCCCTGGTGGAGCGAAGGAAATGGTAGAAGCAGGTGTTATGGATGGTGTAGATGTAGTGATAGCTGCTCATTTTATGTCTACAGTTGAAATTGGAAAACTAGGAATCACTTACGGCCCAGCAATGGCAGCTCCTGATGGCTTTTGGATAAATATTAAAGGTAAAGGTGGCCATGGTTCTGCTCCACATGAAACGATTGATAGCATAGCAATTGGTGCACAGGTTGTGACGAATTTACAATATATTGTTTCCAGAAACGTTGATCCACTTGATAACCTTGTTATATCTATTGGAAAGTTTGTAGGTGGAGAAGCTGCCAATGTTATTGCAAATACAGTTGAAATTAGTGGAACGGTCCGCAGTTTCGATACTAAATATCGCGAAACAGTACCAGTTTTAATGGAGCGTGTAATTAAGGGTGTAACAGCTGCTCATGGGGCGGATTATGAATTTAAGTACGAGTGTGGATATGATCCTGTTATTAATGCTGAAGCACCATCAGTTATTATTGAAGAAACCATAAAAGAAGTATATGGTGAATCTACATTCCAATTATTGAGGCCTAATATGGGAGCGGAGGATTTTTCTGCTTTTACTAAGAATACACCTGGAGCCTACTTTATTATTGGAGCTAGAAATGAGGAAAAAGGAATTACATACCCTCACCATCATCCTCAGTTTACCTTTGATGAAGATGCGATGGAATATGGAATGAATATTTTTGTAAATGCTGTATTCAAATTTTTAAAATAAGTGTAATTATCGTGGTTCATCAGTCCTTTTTATTTAAAAAGAGGTTGTCACAGTTGGACAACCTCGAATAATAAAAAGGATTTTTTATTGGTTAGGAAATTAGAAAAACCTACTTGTGGAAAATTTTTTCGAATAGGTTGAAGTCCAGCTTCGGCTCCTGACCTCTTAGGGTTATAAGTCAATACTACTAGAAGGTCAAATCAATCTTCTAGTAGTAGCTGACCAAGCCGCTTGAGCTTGGGTTCATTAATGTTGAGTTGGTGGATTAAATTGTTTTTCAGATTTAGAAATAACAACTGAAGCAAGAGAATTTCCTAGTACATTTACTACTGTACGACCCATGTCTAGTATACGATCAATACCAGCAATAAATGCTAATCCTTCTACTGGAATCCCAACAGTTCCTAATGTTGCTAACAATACAACAAAAGAAACACCTGGAACACCAGCAATTCCTTTAGATGTAATCATTAATACAAACATTAATGTTATTTGTTCAAAAATACTTAGATGAATTCCATACATTTGTGCGATGAATAAAGCTGCTAATGCTTGATATAGAGTGGAACCGTCTAAATTAAATGAATATCCAGTAGGAATGACAAAGGTTGCTATATGTTTTGGACAGCCTTCTTGTTCCATTTTATCCATTATTCTTGGAAGTACAGACTCAGAGCTAGCTGTTGAAAAAGCTAAAATTAACTCTTCCTTCAGAACTTTAATTAATCTAAAAATACTATATCCAACCATTTTAGCGATAATACCAAGAATAACAATTACGAAAAAGATCATTGTTCCATAAACCGTTATAATTAATTTTCCTAAAGGAATAAGGGAAGATAGACCAAATTTCGAAATGGTTACCCCAATTAAACCGAATACACCAATAGGAGCAAATTTCATAACAAGATTAGTTATATAGAACATGACATGTGAAGTTCCGTAGAAGAAGGAGTATACGGTTTTTCCTTTTTCTCCAACAGCTGCTATACCTAGTCCGAACATAACAGAGAAGAAAATAATAGCAAGCATATCAGTAGTAGCGATTGCTTCGAAAGGATTAGAAGGAACAATATGAACAATCATATCCATAATAGATTTATCTTCTTGTGTTTCAGCTGTGTTAACGTATTTGGAAATATCGGTTTGTTCCAGCTTGTCCATATTTAAACCCTGTCCAGGTTGAAAAATATTTGCTGATATCAATCCAATTGCAATTGCCGTTAGAGTAACAACAAAAAAGTAGAGAATCGATTTTCCTCCTAATTTTCCAACTGCTTTTAAATCCCCAACACCTGCAATAGCTACGATGATACTTGAAATAATGATAGGTACTACAATCATTTTGATTAAATGTAAGAAAATATCGCCTAGTGGCTGTAAATAATTTTGAGCCGTTTCGTTACCGTAAAAAATAGCTCCGACAATAATCCCAATGATTAATCCGATTAGAATTTGACTAGCTAAACTAAGTTGAATTTTTTTCATTCGCGTTTCCCCTTTATTAAAAATTTGTTAATCATGAATAAAAGATATATCAAAAAAGGTAATTGGTTTATCATAAACTATTTTAAAATTCTTTCTTGTTATATCTTTTATTTAGGTTGTGAATAAGGTTTAAAAGATGAGAATGGGATTTAATACTAATTATACAGTAATATTTATTATATTCTAAATCTTGACTCTATGTAAATTAAGTATATTTAAGATAGAATATTCTGATAATTATTCTATTGATATAATGATGATTTGGTTTAGTATTTTTATATAAAAACATTTTTGGGTGTTAGAGCATATTTATAGTAAGTTATGTCTTAAACTCTTTAAATAAGGGGCAATACACTTAAAAAAAAGAAAAGAATTTTTGCACATGTATGCAAAAATTACTTTTCTTTTTTACGTCTATTTTTGTTAAAGGAAATTGTAGAGTTTATCATTACTAACATAAAATAGTTGGAAAGATTTGTAACATTAAATATTTATTGTGAAGATGATTGACGTGATTTTAGCGCATTAAATCCTTCTATGGTCTTGTCTATTAGCGAAATTATTAAGTGAAAAATGTTAGCCAATTTAATGGATAAGATTAATTTCTCCAATTGTAGGTATGTTTTAAGTTACATTGGCATGTTATTTGCATTATTAGGTATAAGTGATAAAAAATGTCACCAATTTCTTGTAGAACGGAGTCTTTATCAAAAGAAAGTTTTGATAAAGATGCTACATAGAAGTTTTATTAAAAATATATGAGGTGAAAAAATGACTGTAGTAAAAGAATCTTCATCTACTTCAAAAGAGCAAACAAAGAAAAAAACGTATAGTCAGTTGGAATCAACCCAATCAATTATAAAAAAAGCTCTTGATACTTTAGGTTATTCTGAAAGTGTTTATGAGCTTTTAAAAGAGCCAATGCGTATGCTGACAGTACGTATCCCTATAAAAATGGATGATGGAACAGTAAAAGTTTTCACTGGTTTTAGATCACAGCATAGTGATGCTGTTGGTCCAACAAAAGGAGGTGTTCGCTTTCATCCCTATGTAAATGAAGATGAGGTTAAAGCTTTATCAATTTGGATGACTCTAAAATGTGGCTTATCTAACTTACCTTATGGAGGAGGAAAAGGGGGAATTATTTGTGACCCTCAACAAATGTCCCTTGGTGAATTAGAACGATTGAGTAGAGGTTATGTCCGTGCCATTAGTCAAATGGTAGGTCCAACAAAAGATATACCGGCTCCTGATGTCTATACGAATTCACAAATTATGGCTTGGATGATGGATGAATATAGTCATATCCGTGAATTTGATTCTCCAGGCTTTATAACAGGAAAACCGATTGTTTTAGGAGGATCTTTTGGAAGAGAGACAGCTACTGCACAAGGTGTTACGATTTGTATTAAAGAAGCTATCAAAAAGAAAAATATGCAATTAAAGGATGCTCGTGTCGTAATTCAAGGTTTTGGAAACGCTGGTAGCTTCCTAGCAAAATTTCTTTACGATGAAGGTGCAAAAATTATTGGCATCTCAGACGTTCTAGGTGGGATTCATGATCCAAATGGATTAGATATTCCTTATTTACTTGATCGTCGCGATAGCTTTGGAATTGTTACAAATTTATTTGAAAACACTATCTCTAATCAAGAATTGCTTGAACTAGATTGTGATATTCTTGTACCAGCTGCCATCGCTAACCAAATTATGGAAGATAATGCAGGGCGTATTCAAGCTTCAATTATTGTGGAAGCTGCAAATGGTCCTACTACTGTTGAGGCTACAAAGATTTTAACAGAACGTGAAATTTTACTAGTGCCTGATATTTTAGCAAGCTCTGGTGGTGTAACAGTTTCATATTTTGAGTGGGTCCAAAATAATCAAGGCTATTATTGGACTGAAGAGGAAGTTATGCAGAAGCTTCAAAAAGTAATGGTTGATTCATTTGATTCTGTATATGAAAATGCTACGCGTTATAAAGTTGACATGCGTCTAGCTGCCTTTATTACAGGAATTAGACGAACTGCTGAAGCTGTAAATTTAAGAGGATGGGCATAATACATTCTCTAGAAAGTACGATTTGGAATTGTAAGAGGTAACCTCTTTAAGTAGAGGAATTACTCTACTAAGAAACGTCAATTTGTTGTATAGAAATTCTCATTTTCTTATGTCTTCCTATTTTTATAGTACATACTCTCAGTAAAGCGGAGAGTATTAGTTTAGGAAGAAAAACTTTTAACCCTAATAACCCTTTATCTATTAATTATAAATTTTAGTAACTATAAGATACCCTGACTATTATAGTTACTTCCCTTATTGCTATCTGAAATCAGATAGTAAAAGCATTAAATACCCTAATTTAATATAGAAAGTGCGTAGCTCCGAATATTTCTGATCGAAGTTACGCACTCTTTTTTTATATCAGTTTTCGGATACTTTGTAGCTTAATATTTTACTCATGCTACAATAACATGTTTTTTGTAGTAGAGAAATAACCCTCGATTTAATAACCGATATAGCCTAATTTGGCAGATGTGATTTTTCCAGTTTCTTTCACATTGTTTATTAAAAATTGTAGTCTTTCATCGGAAAGATTATAGCTAATACATCCTACACTTACGGCACCATGTACTTCACCAAAGTGGTTTAATATAGGAGCTGCAACGGACGTTGTACCTTCTGTTCGTTCACCATGACTAATGCCATATCCTTGTTTTTTGATTTCTTTAAGAGTATTCCAAAAAGACATTCGATTTTGCTCCGCAATATATTCTTCAACTAATTTTTTTGCTTTTTTAATAGGCATGTGGGCTAGCATAACTTTGTTGGCAGCTCCGATATGCATTGGAATTCGAGATCCTAGTTGGTCAAAGATTCGAATTGTATTATTCTCACTATCAATTCTTTCAATAATAAGTGACTCAGATCCCATTGGACGACTTAAATAAACGCTTTCATCTGTAAGATGCATAAGTTTTTCTAACTCTGGACGGATTAAACTGATATAATCCATCGAGTCGTACATTTTTAAACCATATTCCATCCAAATGTCTCCCAATTGATATTGCTTCGTTTTTTCATCTTGTTTGATTAATCGATGCCCGATCATCGCTTTTAGTATGCGGTGCATGGAACTAATAGGTAAATTACAAATATGAGATAGCTCTGTGATAGATAATCCGTCCTCATTAGCGTTTGTAACGAGAACTTTCACTATATTCATGGCTCTATCAATGGATTGCATGTTAAAAAGCACCTCTTAATTTATTTTTAGAAAATTTAAAATACATTGACAGTATAACATAGATGATTTTATAATTTAATTAAATTTCCATTGTTAGGAAAGTTTTTCCGTAATACGGAAAAAGAAGTGATAATGCTTCTAAAAATGGATGATATTTCAACTTAATGGAGGTATATAAAATGTTCAAAAATGTCATTGTAAAATCGCCAGGAGAAAGCTACGTGAAAGGGTTAACGACTTCAAATCTTGGTAAACCAGATTATGGAAAATTACTTGTTCAGCATCAAGCTTATGTTGAAGCATTAAAAAAATGCGGAGTATCTGTGACTCATATGCCCGCTAACGAAGAATTTCCAGATTCTACATTTGTTGAAGATACCGCTGTTTTAACACCAGAATTTGCGGCGGTTACAAACCCAGGAGCTGAATCTAGAAATAAAGAAATTATTGAGATGGAGCCTATCTTAAAGAAATTTTATGAAAAACTGTACTATATTAAAAATCCTGGAACATTAGATGGTGGAGATATTCTCCAAATTGAAAATCATTTTTATATTGGAATTTCTGATCGGACAAACGAAGATGGAGCTAGACAGCTAAAAGAAATTTTAGAAGGTGAAGGCTATGTGGTTTCTATTGTACCTTTGCAAAAGTTTTTTCATTTGAAAACAGGTATTGCTTATCTTGGAAACAATACAATAGTTGCTGCTGGTGAATTTATTGATCATCCTGATTTCGCACAATATGAGAAGATTATTGTTCCAACTGAAGAGGAATATGCGGCAAATTGTATTTTAGTTAATGAATATGTCATTATCCCTAAAGGTTATGAAAATACAAAACGTCAAATCGAAGAAGTTGGATTGAAAACAATTGAACTTGAAATGTCTGAATTCCAAAAGCAAGATGGAGGATTAAGTTGTTTATCTCTTCGTTTTTAGTCATGTGAAAGGAATGGGTTGAAGGAGTTTATAATCCCTTTATCTGTTAGCTAGAAAGGAGAACGTTCATGAATCATCTATTATGGAGAAAACCTGAAAAACTAAGAGAACTACTTTGTGAACTTGTAAGTTGGGAAAGTCGAACTCTAACAGAAGGCGAAAAAGATTTTGCTTATAAAGTGGGAGAAAAACTGCGGGAAACGACATATTTTAAAAAAAATCCACAAAATGTTTCTTTGCATGAAGTGGATTTGGATCGGAATTTTGTCACAGCATTTTATCAAAATGAAAATGCTCTAGATACGGTCGTTCTAATCAGTCATTTTGATACAGTTCATACAGAAGAGTATGGAGATTTAGAGCCGTTAGCATTTTTTCCTGAAGAGCTTACGAAGGTGCTTCATACACGGAAACATAATTTATCAGAAGAAGCCAGAAATGATCTTGAGTCAGGAAAATACTTGTTTGGAAGAGGCACGATGGATATGAAAATGGGATTAGCTCTTCATATGTCTCTTATTGAAAAAGCGAGTGTAGAAGAATGGCCAATAAATTTAATACTTTTAACAGTTCCTGATGAAGAAGTGAATTCTTCTGGTATGCGAGCAGCTGTTAAAAAGCTTGTTGAACTTCGTAATCAATATAATCTGAGATATAAACTATTTTTAAATAGCGAACCATCTTTTTCTCAAAAACCAGGTGATACCAAGCACTATATATACACAGGATCTATAGGCAAGATTATGCCAGCTGCTCTTTTTTATGGAAAAGAAACACATGTTGGTGAACCTTTAAAAGGAATGACAGCAAACTATATTTCTTCTTTTTTAACCCAATTAATGGAGTGGAACTCTCTTTTCAGTGAGCAAGATTTAGGAGAAAAAGCACCGCTACCAGTATCTCTTCAGCAAAAGGATTTAAAATTACATTATTCTACTCAAACGCCATATCGTGCTGTTGCGTTATACAATGTATTCGTTATGAAACGAAGTGCTTCAAAAGTCATGGATTTATTTGAACAGGTTGCACAAGAAGCAGCAAATAATTGTAATAGATCATATGAAGAACTTTGTCGACGAGAACAAATGAATGGGGTAGGTAAAGTACAAGTATTACGCTATGATAGATTACTTACATACGCGGAGCAAAAACTAGGAAATTCGATTGTAGAAGAGATTAAACAGGAAGTTATGAAGCAACCTCAATGGGATGACCGAGAAAAGTCATTAAGAATTGCTGATAAATTAATGATACAATGCCAAGAATTAGCACCTACAATTGTTCTATTATTTGCACCACCATATTATCCTCCAGTTAATACATCACATGATCCACTCATCATAGAATCTGTGCAATTAATTAAGAAAGTGGCTAACCAATTCAGTATTGAAGTGAACCAAATCCATTATTTTAATGGTCTGTGTGATCTAAGCTACGTTCAATATAACAATCATGACGATGGATGGACCGCTTTTGAAAAAAATACACCTGTCTGGGGAGATTCCTATAGTATTCCATTTAAAGAAATGGCTCAACTACAAGCGCCGGTATTTAATGTTGGTCCATTTGGAAAGGATGCTCATCAGCTTACAGAACGTCTTCATATAGATAGTGCCTTCATTCAAACACCCGCTATGCTTGAAGGGCTAATAAAACATCTGTTTCAAAATGTAGTAGATTTACAATCTTGTTAAACATCTTGTCCTCTGTGTTATCCATTTCTTATTAAAATAAGAGGTTATTCGAAATGACTATATTTTTAAAAGGGTCATTTTAAGTAATAACCTCTTCCTATTCTACGAAAAAAAATATAGCATATTAACTTTACTCAAACACAATTTTTCAGAGATAGCTCCATCCTTTCAATAATCCAATTTAAATGGGGGTCAGTTATGAGTAATATTCCTAAAGAACAATCAGATCCAGCATTTCAACATGATGTTAAACCTAAAAAAGAAATGAATCCTTTCGTATTAATGTTTATCGTTATAATTATTGCGACAATCCTTACGTATATTGTGCCAGCAGGACAATATGAACGTATTGAAAAGGATGGACGCATGGTAGTTAATCCTAATTCATTCGAATTTGTTGATTCTTCCCCTGTAGGACTTTTGGATATGTTCAGTAGCGTGCATCTAGGGATGGTGGAAGGAGCTACAATCATTCTTTTTGTCTTTATGTTTGGAGGAGCTCTTGGTATTATGCAAGCATCTGGTGCCCTAGATTCTTTAATAAAATTTGTAGCAGCCCGATTAGGAGCGAGAGAGAAAATACTGATTCCCTTGTTAGTTTTGATTTTTTCTTTATTAGGAGCTTTAATTGGTTCGGCAGAGGATTCCTTAGTTTATATAGCAATCGTTGTTCCGTTATGTTTGGCACTAGGTTTTGATGCGATGACGGGCTTTGCTATTGTGATTTTGGGAACATTAGCTACGGGTTTTGTTTCTGGTATAACCAATCCATTTAATGTAGGAGTAGCTCAAAGTATTGCTGAATTACCTATGTATTCTGGAATGGGACTACGTATTGCTCTGTATGCAACTTTTTATGTTGCAACAGTTGCTTTTATATATCTACATGCTAGAAAAGTAAAAAGAAATCCTGAAATCGGTATTTATGGGAAGTTTAATCGAGGTCAGAATACGGAGATTGATCGAAGCTTTAAAATGAGCAGAAAACATCTGTTTTCCTTACTCGTGTTATTGTTAAATTTTCTTGCATTAATCTATGGGGTTATTGAGCTGAAATGGTACATTAGTGAAATTGCTGGTTTGTTTTTATTCTGTGCGATTATTATGGGATTTATTAGTGGGTTAACACCTTCGCGTATGGCTAATGGCTTTATTTCAGGAGCAGGTGAGATGGTATCAGGAGCTCTTATTATTGGGGTAGCCCAAACTATTTTAGTTATTCTGACAAAAGGTGGTTTATTAGACACGATTTTGTATTATACGTCTGATTTAGTTGAACATTTTCCACCTTCTATCAATGCATTAGGGATGTTTGTTTTGCAAATGTTTATCAATTTTATTGTTCCGTCCGGAAGCGGTCAAGCTGCATTAACAATGCCTATTATGATTCCACTTGCTGATATCGTCGGAATTACCAGACAGACAGCTGTTTTGGCGTTTCAATTAGGAGATGGTATTTCCAATATGATATTCCCAACTGCAGGAGTGCTTTTAGCCGGATTAGCTGTTGCGGGTATACCTTTTACAAAATGGATTAAATGGGTTTTCCCATATTTTTTATTGCAAGTCGTCATATCGATTGTATTTTTAATCATTGCTCAATTCATTAATTATGGTCCGTTTTAAAATAATGGAATATTTAAAAAAGGGGATAGTAAAATGAAACGTATTCTAGAAGATGTTATTTCATGGAGACGTCATATCCATGAAAATCCTGAAATTTCCTATCAAGAGCATCAGACCTCTGACTATATTTACAATATTCTAAGTGATTTTCCAGATTTAATTGTGACAAGACCTACTGAAACAAGTGTCCTAGCAGTATTAAAAGGTTCAAAAAGTCTTCTTGAAGAGAGTTATACGATTGCTTTTCGAGCAGATATTGATGCACTTCCAATTGAAGAGGAAGCAAATGTTCCTTATAAATCAAAAAATCCAGGAGTCATGCATGCATGTGGCCATGACGTACATGCCGCTATGCTTCTGGGGGCAGCGAAAATTTTATCTGAAAAGCGAGAAGAGTTGACTGGAGAAATTCGTTTTATATTTCAACATGCGGAAGAATCGTATCCAGGTGGTGCATCAGAATTAGTGAAGAAAGGTGTAATGGATGGTGTAGATTATGTGTTTGCCCTTCATGTAACTCCATATGAAAAAACAGGTACAATGTGTATTAAAGAAGGAGTATTATGTGCAGCGGCTGATGATTTTGAAGTGAAAATTATTGGACAGGGAGGTCATGCCTCAACCCCAGAGCTAACAATTGATCCATTAATTATTGCGGCAGAAATTACAACAAACCTTCAATATATTGTATCTCGAAAAATCTCTGCCTTAAAAGCACCTGTCATTTCTGTTACACAATTTCATTCAGGAAGTGCATTAAATGTTATTCCTGAATACGCAGAAATTGGAGGAACCATTCGCTCTTTAGATTCAGAAAGTCGTGTTAAGGCAAGAGAGTATTTAGAGCAAGTCATTAAAGGAATATGTGATGCACATGGAGCGAAATATGAAGTGAAATGGTATTTAGGATATCCAGCGGTAGTAAATGAAGAAAATGCTGTATCTATCTCAAGAAATGCCGTTGAGAAGGTTTTGGGTAAAGAAAATGTCATACATGTTGAGGATCCAATGTTTGGCACAGAGGATTTTTCTTCTTATTCAGAAATTGTACCTGCTTCTATGCAATTCATCGGTGTGCATAATGATGCTTTATTAGGAAAAGCATATCCATTGCATCACCCGCAATTCAAAATTGATGAAAATGCTCTGCAATACGGGGTAGATTATTTTGTTGAGGTTGCCGAAATTCTGCTTCAATCAAAAAAATAGTACTTTATATGAAAAGCACATGTATAAGAGTGAAAGGATAACTCGATTACAGTGCTTTTTTATGTGAGTTTATTTAATATAACGAAACAATTACCAAATACGGTTGAATTCATGTAGTGTTATAATATCGGCTGAGGTAAAAATTATTATTTAAAGTATAGATTTAATTAAAAATCATCTAGAATTGCATTTTTTGATATAAAATTCCGTTGGATAACGTGTTTCGTTATTTTAAATAAAGGAGATGGATTATGAAAGCAAAATTTATGATAGCTATTGGTTGGATGTGTGTTGGCTTAGGAATGATTGGTGTAGTAGTACCTGTTTTACCTACAACACCGTTTCTGTTACTAGCAGCTACATTATTTGCAAGAAATTCGAAAAAGTATGAGGCTTGGTTGAAATCGACGAAAGTATATAAAAACTATGTCGTACCTTTTAAAACGAAAGGTGGATTAACCTTACGTACCAAAATCGAGATTACCTTAACGTCTTTCACGATATTAATGATTAGTGGAATTGTTGTTTCTACTATATATATCAGGTTGTTATTATTATTTATTGGATGCTGTCATTTATTTGTTATTATTAGAATCCCAACCATTAAACCTGAAGAGAAAAGTGATAAAAGCGAGCAAGAAGTTTCATAAAAAAATCATGAACTTATAATGAATATCATATATTTTAAAAAAACGAGAGGTAGTATGCAGAGGTATACTACCTCTTTTGTTGAGCAGTTTTTATTGGAATAGTTAAGGACTATTAAAATCACCGTCAGATTTAGAAAAGAAAGAAGGACTTTGTAGGTATTTTGAGAATATGTCTATATATATATTTGAGAAAGCTCTTTGGAATAGAAGAAGTGTTCGATTTGGTTGATAATACTATAGGGGGATGTTTATGCAAAAAGAAATTATTTCACCTCAGCGTTTATTAAACAGTAAAGGACAGCTTCAAGAAGCAGGATATGCTCGAGAATTAATTCTGGAATATCATCGGAATGATGTAAAAGCCAACTTTATGCGGATAAAGGAATGGGATTATTATTTAATTACAAATGATGAATTTGCAGTAGCGTTAACAATAGCAGACAATTCTTATATGGGATTAATCAGTATTTCTTTATTGGATTTCCATAATCCATGGTATAAAACAACGAGCATTATTAAACCATTTACCTTTGGAAAGTTTAAACTTCCATCTAGCTCAAAAAATGGTGATGTGTTATACAAAGATAGGCGAGTTGATATCCGATTTTTAAATGATGGTCAAACACGCAGGTTGCAATGCTATTTGCGAAATTTTAGTAATGGAAAAGACATAGAATGCGATCTTACTTTGTTTGATGAACCAGAGGATTCAATGGTTATTGCAACACCTTTTAAAGAAGATACAAAGGCATTTTATTATAATCAAAAAATTAATTGTATGAAAGCGGATGGTTATGTTGCGTATGATGGAAGAAAATATGTGTTTGAACCTCATTCTTCATTTGGAACATTAGATTGGGGTAGAGGTGTATGGACATATAATAACACTTGGTATTGGGGCTCTTCCTCAGGAGTAGTTAATGGAAAAAGTTTTGGCTTTAATATTGGTTATGGGTTCGGAGACACTTCGGCAGCTAGTGAAAACATGTTGTTTTATGAGGGTAGAGCTCACAAGCTTGAAGAGATAACTTTTAAGATACCGATGAACGGGGAAGAATATAATTTTATGAGTTCATGGACATTTACATCGAGTGACGGGCGATTTGAAATGGATTTTGTTCCAATTTTGGATCGTAGTGATTATACGTCGATAGGGTTTATAGCAAGTGATCAGCATCAGGTATTTGGTCGTTTTTCTGGTAGAGCAGTATTAGATGATGGTACCGTTTTATGGATAAAAGATTTATTAGGATTTGCAGAACGAGTAGCAAACCGATGGTAAAGGATGATTATTGAAGTGAATTTACAAGATGTAATGGAAAAGTTAGAAGAGTTAGGAACAGAGCAAACGAAGAAAACTTTTTTAAGACATGGAGCAAAAGAGCCGTTATTTGGAGTAAAGATAGGTGATTTGAAAAAGTTAACGAAATTTGTTAAAAAAGATCAGGAGCTTGTAAGGGAATTGTACAGAACAGGGAATTCAGATGCCATGTATTTAGCGGGTTTAACGATAAATCCTAAGCATGTAACAAAGGAAGAGCTAGAAGATTGGATGAATCGTGCCAATTGGCATGCCATTACTGAATATACAGTTGCTAATGTAGCTGCAGAAAGTCCATTTGCTATCGAGCTTGCGTTAGAATGGATAGATTCTGATGATGAAATAGTGGCCGCTGGCGGTTGGAGTACATATACAAATTACATATCTATTACACCTGATGAGGAATTGAATATAAATGAAATAAAACAATTATTAAAGAAAATAGAAGATACGATATCGAAGGAGAAGAATCGCGTTCGTTATGTAATGAATGGATTTGTTATTGGTGTTGGATCATTTGTTAAAAATCTAAATCAAGAAGCAATAGACACGGCAAAAGCGATTGGTAAAGTAACTGTTCATATGGGAGACACTGCTTGTAAGGTTCCGTTAGCAACTGAGTATATTGAAAAAGTAGCTGATAAAGGCAAGATTGGTGTAAAAAGAAAAACTTGTATATGTTAAAGGAAAGGATTTAAAAGGCTATTTTCTAAAAGATGGCAGTTTGTCAATAAGATCTGCTTTGTTAGTAGCTAACAATTTTTTGTGAAAACAGCCATTTAAAATGACTTTGATTGATGTTACAATGAACGTATATTAATGGAGGAGGCATCTAATTTATATATCATGGATATCCTATAACTTTTTTCTATGTAACTTAATAGTGAAAAGGTCTTTACCTGTTGGTAGAGAAATAGGATTAGTATGTATATTTTTAGATGTTTAGTTAAGGAAACGAGTAAACCATGAATAAATATGGTTTATTAGAGTTCCTCAAAAAGTAATCTCGAAAGGAATAAGGTTTCCATTACTAGTAGGGATAACTAATATTCTTAGGCTACGGCTTATGAAGCTAGACATTTTTAAAGCGTTGAAGATTCAAATGAAATTAATCCATTTCAAGCCACAGGAAAATCTTGTGGTTTTTTATTTTTGTAGAAAATCATACTCACTATTTGAATTTAAGCATTTATAAAAGCATGTTTGAAGAAATGGAGTGATATGTATGATGTCTGTTTTGAAAATAAATAATGGAATGATTGAGATAAACCAAAAAGTATTAGTAGACCATATGAACTTTGGTGTGAATCTTGGTGAGAGAGTTGCATTAATTGGAGAAAATGGTGTGGGAAAGACAACGTTAATGAAGGTTATTACTGGAGAGAGAAAGCTTTCTAAAGGAACACTTTTAATGAATATAGAAGAGGAACAAATCGGAATACTTCATCAGGATGTTTCTGAACAAAAGGGTGAGCTTGTAAGAGAAGGGGTAGAAAAACAAAATCCAGCTTTATATTCTTTGAAAACAAAATTAGATACTATGTTAAAAGAATGGGAACAAAAAGGTGATCATTTTAATCAAGTTGAAGAGTATAACAAGCTTCTGGAGAAATATATAGAAAATGATGGCTATCAATGGGAAGAAGACATAGACAGATGTTTATTAAAAATGGATATTGGTGAGTCTCTATGGAAAACACCATTTCAAAAATTAAGTGGTGGACAGAAAACAAAAGTAGGATTAGCTAAAATTATGATAAATGAACCAACCTTTTTAATTTTGGATGAACCAACCAATCATATAGACTTTGAGACCGTGCAATGGTTAACTAGGTGGCTGAAAAGTTTTAGAGGAACCGTTTTATTTATTTCACATGATCGTGCTTTTATAGATGATGTTGCTACAGTAACAATTGAGTTAACTACAGATGGTACTAGAACCTATCATGGTGGATACTCCTTCTACAAAAGTTCAAAAGAACAGGAAATAAAATCGGAAAGAACGCTTTATGATAAGGGGGAAAAAGAAAAGAAAAAAATAAGAGAAATGATTCAAGTTTATAAGAATTGGCATCAAAAAGCGAAGTCTGCTGCTAGTGTAAGAGATCCATTTGCTCAAAAGCAGGCAGGTAGAGGTGCAGACAAATATAAGGCTAAAGAGAAAATACTAGAACGATTAGAAAAGAATAGTATTCCTAAACCGAAAGAGACGGCTACAATTTCAGCTCACTTTCAAAGCGGTGATTTTTCGGCAAAGAAAATGATTCAATTATCACATGTGTTTTTTTCTACGTTAAGGATGAACCTCTTCTTCAAGATGTGAATCTGATGATAGAAAGAGGAGATCGAGCTGCAGTTATTGGTAAAAACGGATCAGGGAAAACAACTTTATTACAAGTTTTAAGTGGAATATTGAAACCAACTAATGGAAGTATCCAAAAGAATCCTCAGCTTCGTATTGGTTACTTTATGCAGGAATTAGATAATTTAAATATGCATCATACCATTCTAGAAGAAATATTGACTATACCTGAAATGGGGCAAGCGGAAGCAAGGACTATTTTAGCCTCATTCTTGTTCCGACGAGAAGACGTTTATAAGTCGATTCAACAATTAAGCATGGGTGAACGTTGTCGGGTTGCTTTTGTTAAATTGTATTTTTTAGATGCAAATTTACTGATTTTAGATGAACCGACAAACTATTTGGACATCGCTACTCGTGAAAAAATTGAAGAGGCGCTCGATGCATATGAAGGTTCTATAATAGTTGTTTCTCATGATTCTTATTTATTACGTCGTTTGTCTAATAAGGTAATATCTCTTCAAAATCATCAAGTTAAAACCTATTTAGGAAGCTTTAGGGAATGGGAAAAGAGAAATGAAAATCCGTCATTGTCTATAGGAGAAAACACAGAAAAGTATTTATTAGAATTACAGATGTTAGCTCTTTTAGGCCAAGATGAGAATGACCTATCTGAAGAAGAAAAGCAAAATAGAATAGAGAAAATTCGAAACGTAGAGAATCAATTAGAGGGATTCAGTTAAAGTCAAAAATGATTAAAGATGTATCTAGTAGTAATATGGAGCGAGATAAAACTGTCGTGTATTAATGCGACAGTTTTTTTCTGAGAATGTGCTTATTTAAAACTACTTTATATGAAGGAATTTAAATATTGTTCTATTTATTTTAATATTAGCTACTGGTTATGTGTGTTTAGAAGTGTATGACCGAGTATCAAAGAAACGTAAATCAAAAGATATTCATACGAATAGAGAAATAACATAAATTCTCGTATTCTATCATTTTATTAAAAGCTTATCTAAATATAATTGATCTTTAAATTTAGTAATTTTGCTTGGCTGACAACTGAAATGGATGCTGATGAACAGATCATTAATGAAACAACATCAGATTTATTTTCTATTTCCAACATAAATTTACATAATTTTCAGAATAAAATAACTATAATTAAGGTGAATAAAATCTTTAAATCATTTTATTTAGGAGGAGATCTGATTGAACAAAAAATTGTTAGGAGTTTGTTTTATTTCATTATTGTCACTATCTGTACTAATTGGAGCATCCAGTTCAACAGTAAGTGCAACTACAACCAAAAATAAGACGTCGCTCACACCGTCGAGCAATCAAGTGTTAGATGAACACCTTTCACAAACTTTGATAAACTCTACGAGGATTGAATTAGAAAATGGTATGACAAAACCAATTTATTCAACAGATAATGCCATTATTGAAACTTTGTTAGTAGAGACAACTGTAGACAGTGATTCGGATGGGAAGAAAGATCGAGTATCAATTAAAGTAATGCGTCCTAAAACAGCTCCTGATGTGAAAGTTCCCGTCATCTATGAAATGAGCCCTTATCGTTCCGGACTACTTAATCCACCAGTCTATAATGTCGATGTTGACCTGATACCTGTAAGTAGACCTGGAAATAGAGTTGCAATGAATAAAGCTTACGCAATTGCGGAAGGACAGGCAGCCAATCTCGGATCTCTTGGGAATTATTATGTACCTCGTGGATATGGGGTTATTTTAGGAGAGAGTATTGGAACAGGTGCTTCAGATGGATGTCCTACAACTGGTGATTATCGTGAAATTGAAGGTACTAAGGCTGTAATTGATTGGCTAAATGGGCGGGCAAAAGCATTTACTGCAAATGGACAAGAAGTTTTAGCAGATTGGTCAACAGGAAATGTAGGAATGACGGGTGTTTCTTATAATGGAACTTTACCTAATGCAGTTGCTACTACTGGTGTAGAAGGACTTAAAACTATTATACCTACATCTGCTATTAGTAGTTGGTACGATTATTATCGTGCGAATGGTGCAGTAATAGCGCCAGGTGGTTATCAAGGAGAAGATGCTGATAATATGGCTGAAGCTGTTTTAACGCGAAAGAACCCTGAAGCATGTCAAAAAGTAATTAAACAATTAACGAAAGGGCTTGATCGTTCATCAGGTGATTATAATGATTTTTGGGCAGAACGTGATTATGTGAAAGATGCTAAAAAAGTAAAAGCAAGTGTGTTTATTGTACATGGTCTTAGTGATTGGAATGTTAAAACAAAGCATTTTGCACAATGGTGGGAAGCATTAGAAAAAAACAAGGTACCACGAAAAATGTGGTTACATCAAGGTGGGCATGGTGGTACATCAGCTAATAATTATAAGCAAACTGAAAATCGATGGTTCGATTATTGGTTGTATGGAGTAGAAAATGGAATTATGGAAGAGCCGATGGTAGATATCCAACGTGAAGACAAGACATGGAGCAAAGAAGCAAATTGGCCGGAGATCAATGCAGTATCAACTAAATTTCAATTAAACGCTAGCGAAAGCGGGGCAGGTACTTTAAATTTAAAATCATTACCTACTAAGCCACACGAAAATCAAACCATTATTGATGATCCGTTAAAGAAAGCAAATGTTCTTGTTGCTGATCCTGAAACAACATTACCAAACAGACTTGCATATCTTTCAAGTCAATTAACGAAAGATGTTCGGATAAGTGGAACACCAATGGTTAATATAAGGGCAAGTATCGATCGTAATGTTGCAAATTTAACAGCATTATTAGTTGATTATGGTGGCACAACGCCTAAAATTGTAACACGAGGATGGATGGACCCACAGAATTTAACTTCTTCTAGCAATTCCAAGCCACTTGTTCCTGGGCATGCTTATTCATTTAAATGGGATATGCAACCTCAAGATTATGTTTTTCAGACAGGCCACCGTATAGGTGTAGTGCTTATTTCTTCGGATTATGATTATTCCATTCGCCCTAAAGCAGGAACAAAAATAAAAGTGGTTCCAACATTAAGTAAAGTTGAATTACCCATTTTGGGCGGTGCTAGTGCTGTGAGATAAATGAAAAATAGAGTTATCCTATAAAGATACGAATGAAAATTTCATAATGATTAAGAAGGTTATATGGAACTTTTGACCTATTTAAATCGTATACAGGTTATAGAAAGAAAGTTGAAGGTGATTTAAATGGGTTGTATCGGGAATATATTATGGTTTATATTTGGAGGATTTATTAATGCAATTGGCTGGTTTTTGATTGGCTGCCTTTGGAGTATTACTATTATCGGTTTACCGATAGGACTTCAATGTTTTAAAATGGCGAAACTACAGCTAGCACCGTTTGGAAAAGAAATTGTCACAGTCAGTGACGGAGCTGGTAGCTTATTATTAAATATTTTATGGATTGTTTTTGGGGGTTTGGCATTAGCCATTGCTAACTTAGTTAGTGCGTTTATTTTGGCTATTACGATTATAGGTATTCCATTTGCAGTACAGGCATTAAAGATGGCTCAATTATCATTAATGCCTTTTGGAAAAGAGATACGTTAATGTAGAGTCAATTTCATTGGCGTAGTGAGTTGTTTACAGTGTCCAAAAGGATACAGACATTCATTTAATCTATTTGTAAATAGTAAGAGTGAAAAAAGGTAATCATCTACTTTTTAGGTGGTTACCTTTTTTGTGCGAAAGACATCCATTTTCTTTTAATAAAGCAAAAAATATTTGCGCGAAGAAAAATTATTTTGCTCGAAAAGCAATAGAATTCGGCTGTTCATGGAAAAAATGTTAGAAAATTGTTGAATTTTGCGGTTGTTTGAATAATGGTATGGAAATTGCAATTATTTTGAAATAAGGTTATTTTATTACATGATTTGTAAAAAGATAACTTTTAATAGAAGGCTTTGTTAAATTTCTATGTTGATTTTCACCGAAGTAGTGAATGAGCGAGAACAGCAAGATCACTGAGGCAAAACAGTTCAAGCGTGTGGAGGCTTACGAATTGACCGCAGAAAGCAAGCTTTTTCATCAATAGCAGTATCCTTTAACAATGCCTTTAAAAATAAAAAGCTTAACGAAGGAATTGTAAGCGTTTTATTAACATGGAAAAGGAGTGAAAAAAGAATGATAGTAAAAGAAGAAAAGAACATTACACAGGAACTCCCAAAACAAGAACAGAAATTGAAACGTGATTTGAAGTCGCGACATTTAACAATGATTTCTATTGGTGGAGCAATTGGTACTGGATTGTTCTTAAGCAGTGGAGCAGCTATAAGCTCAGCTGGACCTGGTGGAGCACTACTTGCTTATGCACTTGTTGGTGCAATGGTATATTTCGTTATGACTAGTTTAGGAGAAATGGCAGCTTTTATGCCAACAAGCGGTGCTTTTAGTACGTATGGTACTAGATTTGTTGATCCAGCATTTGGTTTCGCGATTGGTTGGACATATTGGTTTAATTGGTCGATGACGATAGCTGCTGAGTTAGCTGCATCCACAATGATTATGAAATTTTGGTTTCCAGATAGCCCATCATGGGTATGGAGTGCCTTATTTTTAGCTCTTATTTTTCTTTTAAACTATTTATCAGTTAAAGGGTATGGAGAAGGTGAATACTGGCTTTCCTTAATTAAAGTATCTGCGATTGTTATTTTTATCATCGTGGGTGTGCTCATGATTATCGGAATTATGGGTGGGGAAGCTGTAGGTTTTAAAAACTTTACAGTTGATGATGCTCCTTTTTCTGGTGGCGTATTAGGCGTATTTATCGTTTTTATTGCTGCTGGTTTTTCTTTCCAAGGTACTGAAATTGTAGGTGTTACAGCTGGTGAAAGTGAAAATCCAGCGAAAAATGTTCCTAAAGCAATTAAAAGTGTTTTCTGGAGAATATTGCTATTCTATATTTTAGCTATTTTTGTAGTAGGACTTCTTATTCCTTATACAAATCCAAATTTACAAAATGATAATGTTATGGTTAGTCCATTTACACTTATCTTTGAAAAAGCAGGTATTGCATTTGCTGCATCTCTTATGAATGCTGTTATTCTATCAGCTGTATTGTCTGCTGGAAATTCAAGTTTATATGCGTCAACACGTATGTTATATTCAATGGCAAAAGAAGGACAAGCACCACGCATTTTTGCTAAATTAAACAAACGTGGTGTACCTGTAGCAGGTATGATTTTAACATGTGCTATTGGAACTCTTGCATTCTTAGCTTCTTTCTTCGGAGATGGCATCGTATATATTTGGTTAATGAACGCCATAGGCATTACAGGGTTTATCTTCTGGTTAGGTATCTCCATCAGTCACATCGCTTCCGAAAAGCATATATCTCTCAAGGTCATTCATTGGATAAATTACCGTATCGAGCGAAATGGTATCCAATTGGACCAATTTTTGCAATTGCATGTGGTTTAATAGTAATTCTAGCTCAAAATTTTCAAGCATTTCTTGATGACAAGATTGATTGGGGTAGTATAGTAGCAGCTTATTTAGGAATACCACTTTTCCTTGTTTTGTGGTTTGGTTATAAGTTGATTAAAAAGACTAAATTTGTCAAAATTGAAGACATTAAATTTGATTTCGATAAAAAATATGATTAAGCCATATTGGACGCTTCTTGCTAGGAAGCGTTCTTTTTTTATAGCATTTTTAGGAGTAATATCATATGCTAGCTTGATTAAGGAAGCGTTGTTATGATTTAGTGAATTTTTTTGAATAAAATGATGAATATTTTTATGGGTAGAAAGAGTCCTCTCATAACAAGTTAGTACTTACCTTGTTATGAGAGGATTTTTGATAAGATAAGAAAGTATATAATTTGGAGCCAGGACAATTGTCTAACCTAATACACGCCATGCTTGGTTATGAGCCGTTCCTTTTTTAGTTGAAGTATATCATAGAATAAAAATGTAAATGGTTTCGCGATTTCTCTGAGATAATAGCTATATCAATAAGGACCTATAACGATTTTCCTTATCATTCTTCTTGTTTAGTAGTTTCCTTTAATTCAACTTCCTCTTGCGTTTTGGCTTCATGATTATCACGAATTGTTTTTTGTAAAACAAAGCTACTCATAATTAAAAATGCGCCTGAAACGGCATAGTACCCTTTTACACTTAATGACTCTTGTAAGTTATAAATGCCAATATATTCTGCACAAAATGCCAGAATAAAACTAGCCCAGGCTAAAAACGTAAACGCAGCTGTGTTTGATGTGTTCAACTAACATCCCCCCTTTTACATTAGTCATATTTCCTGAATGATAAAAGGTTGCATAAAAAATGTTCATGATAATGTACGGTGTTGAACGACATCCTTTTCAGGGTAAAAGACATCAAAGGTTAAAAACAGTTATAATGAAGTGAACCTTTTAATTGGTGAGATGTTTATTTGTTTTTCTAATAATAAAATGAACGATAATAGTGGATGATTAAACTTTCATTGTGTAGACATTGAGTTAATTTGAATAGATAAAAAAGTTGAATTTAGGAGTGAGAACACTTGTCGAAAATGAAGATATTAGTTATTGAAGATGCAGAATCACTTCGAAATGAATTGAAGGAATTTTTAATGAACTATGGGTATGAAGTAGAAGCACCTGACGATTTTCAGAACATTATGAGCTATACGACTAAGGAGGATGTACATCTTATCTTATTAGATATCAATTTACCAGTATTTGATGGCTATTATATTTGTAGAGAGATTCGTAAGTCATCGCAAGTACCGATTATTATTGTAACAAGTCGTAATAATGAAATAGACGAACTAATGAGTATGAATTTAGGAGCCGATGATTTTGTAACTAAACCTTATAATACACAAATCTTATTAGCAAGAATTGAAAATTTATTAAGAAGAACTTATGCAAATCAAGAAGCAGCAATATTAGTAAGTGGTGAGTTAAAATTACATTTATCAAATGGTACGATTTCATATCGCGATAGGCAGGAAGAGTTAACAAAAAATGAATTAAGAATTCTTCATTGTTTAATGAAAAACAAAGGGAACATAGTTTCAAGAGAAGAATTAATGGAAGATTTATGGTCATCTGATTTATTTATTGATGATAATACTTTATCAGTTAACATAACAAGACTTCGTAAAAAAATCGAGGGAATTGGAATGAATAATCCAATAGAAACTAGACGTGGATTAGGATATATCATGTCATGAACATCAGAGATTATTTCAAAGAAAGATTCCTGTTTTTGTTTATTAATATATCTCTTTGTATTTTTGTGTTGATTTTTTTATGGCTAATTCACGCGCAGCTAGTCGTAATGGTAATTGTATTATTAGGCTGGTTTGTACCATTACTTACTTCTTATTTTATTGATTTTTTTCGAAGAAAAAGATTTTATGATGAATTAATAGCAAATGTTGAATCTCTAGATCAAAAATATTTATTGCCAGAAATTGTAGATGAACCAGATTTTTTAGAAGGTCAAATTTTATATGATATTTTAAAAATGACAGATACGCAAATGCATGAGCATGTAAATAAGTACAAGAATAGTCAAACAGAATATCGAGAATACATAGAAGCATGGGTACATGAGGTGAAGACTCCAATTGCTTCAAGTAAGCTTATGCTAGAAAACCAGAAGAATGTTTTAACGAAGGGTTTAGCTGAAGAATTAGAGAAAATCGAAGACTATGTTGAGCAGGCACTTTATTATGCACGTAGTAGTAGTGCAAGTAAAGATTATATTGTTAAGGAATTTCATCTTAAAGATTGTGTTTCAAAGATTATAAAGAAAAACGCCAAATCATTTATTCATAAAAAAATACAGCTCCAATTAACTGAGTTAGATGAAGTAGTTTTTAGTGATGAAAAATGGGTTGAATTTATTTTAAATCAGATAATCGTGAATAGTATTAACTATTGTCAGAAAGAAGATAGTAAAATTCGTATTTTCACGAGTAAAAGTAATCATAATCTAATATTGCATATTGTCGATAATGGTATTGGAATCGATGAAAAAGATATAGGCCGCGTTTTTGATAAAGGTTTTACAGGTAAAAATGGTAGAATATATAGGAAATCGACTGGAATGGGCTTGTATTTATGCAAGATGTTAGCGGATAAATTGCATTTAGGTATCTCTATTCAATCAACTAAAAACGAAGGAACGGAAGTACAACTTGTCTTTCCGAAAAGTAAAGTGGTGTTATTAGAGTCTTGATAAAGACTCTTTTTGCGTTTTTCTTATTGTCTAGCTCCAGTACCTAGCCCCTCGGGGACACAAGCCAATCTGTCCATAAGGTCAAAGAGCAACCTTCTGTCCAGCTAGTCTTGTGCTGGTCGGGGCTGAGTAAGGCACTTCCGCATTTCTTATTGTCTAGCTCCAGCACCTAGCCACTCGGGGTCATAGACAGAGCGTAATTCTATACATTTCTAATTCCTTAATTTCAGGCGGCAGGCTCCCGAACATGCGGAGCTAAACGTGTTATTCCGGTTTGCTAACTTACAAAAATGTAAGCTTTTCGAAATATACTTCAATATGTATTTTGTCTAGTTATAGATACACTAAGAACATTAAGAAAAGGAGAATATATGAATATGACAAAAGTTCTTACAGTGAATCAAATTGAAAAATACTTTGGAAATAAAGGTAATGTTTCTAAGGCAATTGATCATATAAGTTTTGAAGTAGAGAAGGGTGAATTTGTTGGAATTATGGGTCCGTCTGGAAGTGGAAAAACGACTTTATTAAATTGTATATCTACAATTGATACAGTTACGACAGGACAGATTTCTATTAATGGACAAGATATTACGAAGTTAAAAGCAGGTAAGCTTGAAAAATTTAGAAGAGATGAACTAGGCTTTATCTTTCAAGATTTTAATCTTTTAGATACCTTAACAGCCTTTGAGAATATTGCGATTGCCTTAACGATTCAAGGACGAAAGCCATCTGAAATAACAAAGCTTGTGAAAGACGTGGCTACAAAGTTAGAAATTACAGGCGTATTAGATAAATTTCCGTATCAGATGTCTGGTGGACAGAAACAAAGGGTCGCTTCAGCTCGCGCAATAGTAACGAATCCTACACTGATATTAGCCGATGAACCTACTGGAGCTCTTGATTCAAAATCAGCACGTTTGCTTTTAGATTCCTTTGAGAAATTAAATGAAGAGCTACAAGCTACCATATTAATGGTCACTCATGATGCATTTACAGCTAGCTATGCAAAACGAATTTTATTCATTAAGGATGGTAAGATTTTCAATGAATTAGTACGTGGAAATGATACAAGAAAAGAGTTTTTCAATCGTATTATCGAGGTTGTAACTCTTTTAGGCGGTGACACAAATAATGTTCTTTAAATTATCAGCTAGAAATGTGAAACGAAGCTTTAAGGATTATTTTATTTATTTCTTAACACTTACTTTTGCTGTTTGTATTTTTTATAGCTTCAATTCATTGTCTGATCAAAAGGCGATGGCTGATGTATCAGCAAGTGTATCAGATAATATCCAGATGTTAACTCAAATCATCTCCATGATTTCTGTATTTGTTTCTGTCGTTTTGGGATTTCTAATCATTTTTGCGAATAATTTTCTAATAAAAAAAAGGAAAAAAGAGCTTGGTTTGTACATGTCACTTGGTATGAGCAAATATACTATTTCACGTATTCTCGTAGTAGAGACGTTTTTTGTTGGTATGATCTCTTTAGCAGCTGGTTTAGGAGCAGGGATATTCATATCTCAAGGTCTTTCAGTATTAACAGCAAAAATGTTTGAAATTGATGTCACGAAGTTTCAATTTGTTTTTTCTAGTGATGCTTTAGTGAAAACGGTTCTATACTTTGGTATTATCTTTTTATTTGTGATGCTCTTTAATAGCGTTATTGTTTCTAGATATAAGCTGATTGATTTATTAACAGCAGCTAAAAGGAATGAGAGCTTAAAAATACGTAAAACGTCAACGTCTGTCATTTTATTTATTATATCGGTGCTTATTTTAGGTGTCTCTTACGGAGTCATGCTAAAGTACGGCCTTGTTGAAAGCATGAATCTAACGTGGTTTTGTGTTGGCTTAGGATCTCTTGGGACATTTCTCTTCTTTATGTCTTTATCAGGATTTGCCTTAAACATGCTACAACGAAACAAAAATATTTATTTTAAAGATGTCAATATGTTTGTTTTGCGTCAAATTAATAGCAGGGTTAATACTACCTTTGTTTCAATGACTATTATCTGCATTATGTTATTTTTTACGATAGGGGTATTATCGACTGGCTTTAGCTTGAAAAATTCTATGCAGCAGGATTTAGATCAAGTTACACCTTATGATGTTTCTATTTATAAATATCTTGATGAAGAGAATACATTATCTGTACCAGATGCGTTAAAGCAAATGAAGATTGATATGAACCATTATGGAAATGCTTTTGGCTTTTATGAGTACAACACGCATACTGGAATGAATGCTATGCTAAAACCATATGCAGATGAAAAAACAGCATCGATGTTTTCAGGATCGTATGATGCTCCTATTATGGCTATTAAGAAATCAGATTATGAGCACTTAGCCAAAATGCAAGGGAAAGAACCATTGTCGAGTGACAAAGATGAAGCCATTTTACTATCAAATGTATCAGCGATGAAAGATACATTAAATCGCTTTATTAAGGATCAACAAAAAATCACTTTAGATGGTAAGGAATATAAGATTACCCAAAATGAAGTGCAAACATTATCTATTAAGACAGATTATGTAGCCATGCAAACGCTAGTAGTGGTTGTTCCAGATCAAGCGGTGAAGAATTGGAAGCCAAGTATGTCTAACGTCAATATAAGCTATAAAGGTAACAATGAAAAATTTGATGATGAATTTTATCAAATGTTTAATTCCTTTATGACACCAGGCGGTAATACGGAGAAATATGACTTCTTCTTAAATGGTGTTACAAAAACGCTCGTTTATGATATGAGTGTAGGACAATCTACAACTTTCGTTTTCATTGGAATTTATCTTGGTATTGTATTCTTAATTTCAAGTGCAGCAGTACTTGCCTTACAACAATTATCTGAGGCAAGTGATAATATCGAACGTTACACAATGTTGAGAAAAATAGGTGTGACAAAGAAAGGAATTAATAAAGCAATCTTTAGACAAATCTTTATTTATTTTATGATGCCATTATATTTAGCGATCGTTCACTCTATATTTGGTATTCAAGTAGTAAATAAAGCGATTGTTTTCTTTGGTGAATCCAGTGTTTTACTACCTTCCGTAATTACTGCGATCATAATAGTTGTTATATATGGAGGATACTTCTTAGCAACCTATTTTGGGTATAAAAATATCGTCAAGGAATAGAAAAGAAACTTGACTTAAAAGGTCATTTGTTATTATTTTTCATGGATTAAAAGTTGAATCTATCTTTTAATAGAGGTTTTACCGCATACTTTGTTGCCAATGAACAAATATTCATAAACATGGTTATTGTTAAAAATAAGATTAGAGGCGTCCAATAGTGATGGAATATCACTGTTGGACGCCTCTTATTGTTCTATATGACTTTCTAATAAACGATTATTTTTTGTTAGAAGCATTTCTAAATTATTTCGTAGTTATTATAAAATTCAAATCTTTCAAAAGTGTAAGCTTAGTGAAATATTAACCAATATTTCATTCTGTTTAGAGAGTGTACACTATGAGTATAAGAAAACGAGGAGTGGAAGAGGATGAGTAACGTACTAAAGGTAACGGATATCGAAAAATATTTTGGTAATAAAGGTAATGTTACAAAAGCAATTGATCGCATTAGTTTTGAAGTGGAGCAAGGAGAGTTTGTTGGAATTATGGGCCCTTCAGGAAGCGGAAAAACGACTCTGCTCAATTGTATTTCCACAATAGATACGGTAACGACTGGTCAAATTAGAATTAAGGATCAAGATATTACAAAATTAAAAGCAGGAAAGCTAGAGAAGTTTCGAAGAGATGAATTAGGATTTATTTTTCAGGATTTTAATTTATTGGATACACTAACAGCATTTGAAAATATTGCTTTAGCCCTTACGATACAAGGGAGAAAACCAAGTGAGATTACAGAATTAGTTAACCAAGTGGCGACTAAATTAGAAATTAAGGAAGTACTTAATAAATTTCCTTATCAAATGTCAGGTGGTCAGAAACAGAGAGTAGCTTCAGCTCGAGCGATTGTTACAAATCCAACTCTTATATTAGCTGATGAGCCGACAGGGGCACTGGATTCAAAATCCTCTAGTCTTTTGCTAGATTCATTTGAAAAATTAAACGAAGAATTGAATGCAACCATCTTAATGGTCACACATGACGCTTTTACTGCAAGCTATGCTAAACGGATTCTATTTATTAAAGATGGCAAACTCTTTAATGAATTAATTCGTGGAGATGATACAAGGAAACAGTTTTTTAATCGAATTATCAAAGTTGTAACCTTACTTGGAGGTGACACGAACAATGTATTTTAAGTTATCAACTCGAAACGTAAAAAGGAGCTTTAAAGATTATTTTATTTATTTTTTAACGCTTACTTTTGCGGTTTGTGTATTTTATTGTTTCAATTCAATTTCCTCTCAAAACGCTATGATGCGTTTGAATGCGACTCAATCAGCAATGATTGAAAGCTTAACAGAGATTCTATCAATGGTTTCAGTATTTGTATCGGTTGTTCTTGGTTTTTTAATTATTTTTGCTAATAATTTTTTAATTAGAAGACGGAAAAAAGAGCTTGGAATTTATATGACACTCGGCATGAGTAAATATTCTATTTCTCGAATTATCGTTGTTGAAACAGTATTCGTTGGGCTAGTTTCTTTAATTGTTGGATTATTATTAGGAATTATTTTTTCTCAAGGACTGTCTGTATTAACAGCCAAGATGTTTGAAGTGAATATAACAAACTATTCATTTGTATTTTCTAGTGAAGCAATGTTAAAAACGATATTGTATTTTGGAATTATCTTTTTCCTCGTGATGGTTTTCAACAGTATCATTATTTCTAGATATAAATTAATAGATTTAATAACAGCAGCTAAAAAGAATGAAACGTTAAAGGTTCGAAAGACATCGACTTCTATTATTATTTTTATCTTATCGATTATTATTTTAGGAATATCTTATACAGTGATTCTTAAAAATGGTTTATTGAAGGATATGAATATAGTTTGGGGTTGCGTTGCATTAGGAAGTTTAGGAACGTTTTTGTTCTTCATGTCACTATCAGGCTTTGCTTTGAATATGATTCAAAAGAATAAGAAGATCTATTTCAAAGAAGTAAACATGTTTATTTTGCGTCAAATCAATAGTAAGGTAAATACTACTTTTATTTCAATGACAGTCATTTGTATCATGCTCTTTTTTACAATAGGTGTATTGTCGACAGGATTTAGTTATAAAACTATGGCAAATGAAACCCTTAGAAATACAACACCATACGACGCTACTTTTACTTTGAATGTTGATGAAAATAGTAAGATAACAAATGTAAAAGAGATTGTTAAACAAGAGGGCTTAGACCTGGATCAAATGGGAGAGGCACATAGCTTTTACCTTTATGATACGGGATTAAGTATTCCGAATTTACTTACACCTTATTTAGAAAAGGATGTTGAAAATGTTTTTAAAGGATTTGGCGCACTTTCGTTACGATTAGTTGCATTAACACAGTCAGATTATAATGCTCTGGCTAAAATGCAAGATCAGGATCCTATTCATTTGCAAGATGATGAAGTGGCTTATATGACGAATATGAAAGAATTAAAAGGATCGATCTTGAAGCTTGTTGAAGGCAAAAAAACGATTAATTTGGCAAAGAAAACGTTTCACGTGAATAGTGAAGTACGAGAATTTACTTATATGACAGATTACATGGCAAGAGATTTTTTAACTGTAGTCGTTCCTAATCAAGTAATATCTAAAATGCCGATACAATCCTCTATGGCCAATCTTATGTATACGGGTAATAAAAAAGATAATGATGATAAGATAGATAAATTCATGATGTCTTCAATGAAAGAGGGCAAGGAAATAGAGTTTTATGGTTTAACTAAGAAGATGATATATGACGTTTCAGTAGGGAATTCAACGATTATTGTTTTTCTCGGTATATATTTAGGTATCATTTTCTTAATTTCAAGTGCTGCTGTACTTGCTTTACAGCAATTGTCTGAAGCTAGTGATAATAAAGAAAGATATATCATGTTACGCAAAATAGGGGTGACAAAGAAAGTCGTTAATAAAGCGATTTTTAGACAAATCCTTATATATTTTATGATGCCACTTTTATTGGCAATTGTGCATTCCATTTTCGGTATTCAAGTCGTTAATCAAATCTTAGTGCAGCAAGGAAAAGCGAGTGTCATACTGCCGGCAACATTTACTTCTATTGTTATGATTGTTGTCTATGGAGGCTATTTCTTAGCTACTTATACGGGATACAAAAATATCGTAAAGTAAAAAAACGTCACAGTCCTTTTGGTGTGAGAGGCAGTCTGGATTTTTTTACATCCAAAAGGGGTGGCGTATATAGAGAAACAACGATTAAAAACACTACTTCCTATGACAAAGTTGTTGTGACTTATATCTTGCAGGCCCGAGTTTGGTAGGTGAAAGGATAGGTAGAAAAAAAGACATTGTTTCTTATAGGGCGCAATGGTTTATACTGTTAATATTTTCAAAACGATATTCCCTTAGTTTCTGGATATAATGGTAACAGTATTGGAAATAGAGCAGTAAGGATTGAAAAAGAAATGATTAAACTAGGAATTGTGTTACTCATACTTGGTGTTGCGACATCAATTAGTGCATCAACGTTGTTTTCGGATTTTGCAGGAATTAAGTATATCCAAGTTATTGGATTCCTCATGGGAGTTATCGGTTTATTCATGATGGAAACGAATAAAAGAAAACGAATGAAAAAATAAAATGAAAGCTAGCAACAGAATTAAATTGAGTTGCTAGCTTTTTTCTTGCTACAATAATATAGATAAGGAAGTGATAAGATTGTATTTAACAGTAGAGGAAACAGCGGAATATTTATCAGTGTCTCCAGCTTACGTAGAGAACTTGATTTATAAAGGACAAATTCGTGCACTCCATGATGGTGAACAATATCTTATATACAAAGATCAATTTAAAACGCATTTTGAACAATTGGAGAAGTACAAGCTATTAATAGATGAGCTAGCCAATGAGCCAATTCCAGAAGATAAAGATATTAAAGATGAAGACTAAGGTTTTCATCTTTTTTTCTCATTTGCCTCTATTCTATTGTATTGTTGTTTTTTAAGTCTTTTGGAGGACACTGGAGTGGAATTCATCTCAAACAACTTTCACTACTTGTTCATAAGCAACAAAATTATACGAAAATAGCCTTTAATAAGAAGAGATTAACGGAAAGCAAACGGATTAGACGTTATTAATAACATACTTTTAATCTTCCTTCAGTCGCATATCCCTCAGACTTATACCCACTTTTGAAAGTAATGAGCTAATGGAATAAATCAAAAATCCTAAGAAACTGCACAATTCTTTGATATTTTTAGTTGTAATAAATGACTGTAATTCAATAAAAGTGGTGATTTCTTTGAACAAAATTTCTATGAAATTCGGCCTTTGGTTTTTAGGGGCTATGCTTATTTTAGAAATGTTTTTATTCTTTTTTTACATACAAGCATAGTAGATTCCAGAATAAAAGAAGAATTGGCGTCTTTTCAAGTAAGAGGAAATAGTCACAGGGATGTCTTGGAAAATTCTTGCAAAACGGAAACCCTTAAGCATATTGCATTAATGGAAGAGAATGCGGAAACAGAAGTAGTAATTACCGATTATAACCAACGTGTCATTATTTCTTCTTCGAATTTAGATGACGAAGAGCAAACGCTTGTTTCAAAAAAATTTGAAGATGTACCACGAGATGGTACAACTATTGTAGGTGCTTATGACACTACAGCCTATATTATTTCTTATAATCCAACTTCTGGTGGTAAACGTGTAGAAAATCATAAATGGATTATTCAAGAGGAAATTATAGATGCTAGTGAAAAAACATTCCAACCTGGAGAAGAGGTAGCTACAGAGGCCTATCATATGGAAGGAATGAAAAATGCAAAAGTAATGATAGAATCGGCAGAACAAACAACTGTATATATGATTGATTTCACACCAACCAATAGCGAAGAAGTAATAAAAAAATCATAAATGGGTGACCGAGAGTGAATTATCTCCTATTGAATAAATATTAGTGCTACATTCAATAAGAAAAGAATAAGCGGTAAGTGAATGTAATGGAACAAATAATAATAAATTACTTCATGTAGCCTCATTAAACGATAAAAAAGGCAAATAGCCGCAAAAAAGAGAAACTTCTTAGGTTTTTCTTTTTTGCGGCTATTTACTGTTAATCTGAAGCTGTATTACTTCTTCATTGCTATTATGAAATGTAATTGTGACAATCTCAAATTAGAAAAAGATTAGAAGCCATTATAAGAAGGATTCATTGTGAAGAATATAGTATATATATGGAAAGGTTTGTCTTAACAGGAAAGGAGTGGGGTGGATGGGTATTTCGGATATTTTTAATAGATTTGCCGTTCAAGAATGTAAAGGATCCTCTCGTTTGTATGAGTTTTTGTCTTTATGTATTGCAGAAGATGAAGAATTACTACAATTAGCTTCTCATTCTCAGAAAGGGCAACCTATTCCAAATTTATTATTCGCGAGCGTTCATTATTTATTGTTATCAGGAGTCGAGCATGATTTAAAATACTTTTATCGTAGTCTAGTTGATCAAATTGAGGAAGCGGAATCTTCCTTCGGTCCTTTTAAAGATTTTTGCTTGAATTATGATCAAGAACTAATAGAGTTATTACAAAGTATGGCTGTTCAAACAAATGAGGTTCGGCGGTGTGCATACTTATATCCTTGTTTTTCTTATGTACACCATATTTCCGAGAAGGCGTTATCATTACTAGAAATAGGAACAAGCTCAGGCATGAATCTCTTTTGGGATCAATTTAAATATAACTATTATGATGGCGAAATTTATGGGAATAAGGAATCTAATGTATTGATTACTTCTGAAATAGTGGGAGAAAAAAGCCCATTCCTCTTGAAGAATAGTCCTCCTATTGTATCGAGAGTAGGAGTTGATTTAAATATAATTGATTTAAATAATCCAGATCACTTTCTTTGGTTAAAAGCATTAATTTGGCCAGATCATAAAGATCGATTACAGCTTTTTCATTCAGCAGCAAGTATTGTAAGAAAACAAGAAAAGCATTTAATAGAAGGTGATGGAGTAGACTTGTTAGAATCTTTAGTTGAACAAATTCCAGCAGATTCAGCATTGTGTATTTATCATACTCATGTAGCGAATCAAATGCCAAAGGAAGTAAAGGAAGAATTCCTTTGTAAAATTGAAAAAATAGCAGAAAGTAGAGAGGTATATCATTTATATAATAATGTGAACGATAAATATTTACATCTGGATTATTTCTTAGATGGAGCCGAATCTAAAAATATCATAGCAGAGACTGATGGACATGCTCGCTGGTTTAGATGGTTAAAGATGAAACGATTAAGAAGGATAGTTGAAAAGGGTAAAGAATGGTTTTAACTAAAAAAATGACAAAAAGAAAAACCATTTCATATATGGAGAATGAAATGGTTTCTAAAGTTAATGTTAGGTCTTTTGATGATTCGAATAAATTAATATTTAAGACCAAGTGCATTAAGCGTTGGTATAGAAGCTATGCCATCAGCTTTTATATTTTTACTAGTTTGGAATTTTTTTAGTGCTTGTTCTGTACCTGATCCGAAAATGCCATCAACAGTATTGTTAAAGCCTAGTTCTTTTAATCTTAGTTGAAGGATAGTGACAGATTCTCCTTTGCTGCCTTTTTTCATTGTGGTTTTAACAGCAGGATATGAAACATCAACATCTCCAGTTACTTTAAAACCATTGGCTGCGGCTATAGCATTAAAAGATTTATTCGTTGTTGTAATGATAACAGGTGTATTAATAGCTACTCTATTAAATAACCATTGCACTTGATTATTGTACATTCTTACACATCCTGCGCTAACGTATCTTCCTATTGTGGCAGGATTATTGTTACCGTGAATGGCGTATGTGGTTCCCCAAGTTCCCCTAGCATTCAGACCTAGCCAGCGATTGCCGAGTGGATTTTTTGGACTTCCACCTGGAATATTACCTTTATAATAAGGACGATTTACAATTTTATTTACAATCTTAAATTTTCCTTCAGGAGTATAAGATGATTGTCGCCCAGTACCAACCATAAGTACTTTTGTTAAATTTCCTTTGTCATAATAAGCAAGCTGATTGGTTTTTTTATTTATAATAATCAGCTGTTGACTTGTTGCAGCTTTCGCACTTGCTTCGTGTGTAGGTACTAATGAACCTAAAAGGAATAAACAAATAACAGTTACGAAGATTCCTAGTATTTTTCTCATAATAATCTCCCCCTAAAAATGCATTACAAATTAGTTTATGAAAGGAACATGAAAAAATTGCTTGATTATTAAAATAACTCCGAAAATAAGTATATTATAATAGTAACATCAAACCAAATGATTAGTAATGGAAAGTAGAAAAATAGTCTCTTTTTTATTGTGTTTTTAAAAAAAAGATAGTACGAAACGACTTGATGTAATATTCTAAATAAATTATTAGTTGTATAAGAAATACAAATACAATTTTTTATTTATATGTAGAATGAAATTCTATTATTATTAAATGTAAATAGATATGGATAATAAAGTAAATAACATGAAAAATGCCGGTGATATATATTAGAATTTCTGAGTGTAATGAGTTATTCTATATGTAATAAGGATATTTTCTTATATTTTAGTAGAATCTAAAAATTTTTAACAAAATAAATATGCATTTAGTTGCATAAAAATAATTCTATCGATATAATGAATTCATCATAATAACTATTATACTAACTAAGATAGAAGGAGTAATTGTAATGAAAAAAATAATGATAGGAATAATGTTAACTTGTGCCTTCCTGTTAGTGTTAACAGGGTGCGGAACATCGGATGAAAAGAGCGGTGGAGATAAAGGTAAAGAAACATTACGTATTGTAACAGATGCAGCCTTTGCACCAATGGAATATTTAGATAAAGATCAAGTAAAAGGATTTGATGTAGACTTTTCCAAAGCAGTAGCTGAAGAAGCTGGGTATGATGTGAAAATTGACCATGTTGGATGGGATCCAATGTTTGTTGAACTTGAAAATGATCGTGCTCAAATGGCTGTAGCAGCTATTACAATTGATGAGGATCGTCAAAAAACATATGATTTTTCAGTACCTTATTTCATTTCAACACTTGAGATTCTCGTTCCAGAAGGTAGTCCGATTAAATCAGCTAAAGATTTAAAAGGGAAAACAGTAGCGGTTCAATCTGGTACAACTGGAATGATTGCAGCAGAGAAATATTTAGGTAAGAACAACAAAAATATTAAAAAATTCGAAAGTAATAACCTAGCAATCTTGGAGCTTACTAAAGGTGGAGCAGATGCGGTTATTGCCGATAATATAGTCGTTGAAGAATATGTAAAAAATAATCCTAAAGATAAATTAGTAGTTATTGAAGACCGAGCTGGTTTTGAATCGGAATTTTATGGTATTTTGTTTAATAAAGGAAATACAGAATTAAAAGAGAAAATAGATAAGGCCATTAATACAATCCTAGATAACGGTAAATATGAAGAAATTTATAAAAAATGGTTTGGAAAATCTCCTGATATTGATTTCTTAAAAAAACAACAAGAATAGTAACAATCAAAAATGAAAAATTGCGGACTGTAAGCTAAAGGACGCAATTTTTCCACTTTTTAAGAAATATAATTAGAATTTTAGAAAGATATATAATGTTTAAATATACCGGCGCAGCTTTTTTACACCTTATGCCTACTATGCCTCATTACAATTGAATCACTTCAAGAAATGGAGAATACTATTTTTTAGAGGATTAAGTCGTATTGAAGTAGTTAAAGCGATTTCGGGATGTTTATGCAAGTATTAAGATGTTTTTGTTATATTTTTAGTGCTTTTGGATAGGATAAGTTGATTTAAAGAAAAATCAGTGCCGGTTTTTCTTCATTCTTAGGAGGAAATAATATGGATTTTAATTTTGATATAATCGTAGAATACGCTCCTTTTCTATTAAAAGGAACATTAGTTACGATCGGGTTGTCATTAGCAGGGATTGCAATTGGCTGTATATTAGGTTTATTAATTGGTTTAGGGAAAATGATGAAAAATAAAATTTTGTCTCTTCCTTTTGTTATCTATATAGGCTTTTTCCGAGGAACACCTCTGTTTGTTCAAATGCTATTAATTCACTTTGGTGTTGTACCAATGTTTTTAGGGGAAACAAATGGCCTTTTAGCAGCCATTATTGCTTTATCTTTAAACTCAGCAGCATATGTAGCAGAAATTTTCCGTGGTGGAATTCAATCCATTGAAAAAGGACAAATGGAAGCTGCCCGTTCTTTAGGTATGAATCATTTCCAAGCGATGAGATATGTTATTTTGCCACAAGCTACTAAAAGAATCATTCCTCCGTTAGGTAATGAATTTATCGTATTAATTAAAGAATCATCAATTGCCTGTGTGGTAGCTGCACCAGAGCTTATGTATTGGGGTAGAGCAATGGGAACTCAGTATTTCAAAGTATGGGAGCCATATTTAACGGTTGCCTTAATCTATTTAATTTTAACAGTTTCACTAAGCTTCATCCTAAACCGTGTTGAAAAGAGGTTTGATACTGCATGATTTCAGTAAAAAATTTAAAAAAGACATTTGGAAAAAATGAAGTATTAAAAGATATTTCGATTGATATTCAACAGAAAGAAGTAGTTGTTGTAATCGGTCCATCAGGATCAGGAAAATCGACTTTTTTACGTTGTATCAATGCATTAGAAGAGTTAACAGAAGGACACATCTTTGTTGAAGGTAAAGATATAGCAGATCCAAAAACGGATATCAACTTAGTTAGAACAGACGTTGGAATGGTTTTTCAACAATTTAACTTATTTCCACATAAAACCGTTATACAAAATATTATGCTAGCACCAGTTAAAGTAAAAGGTGTCCCACAAGATCAAGCAAAAGCAAAAGGTTTAGAACTATTAAGAAAAGTTGGTCTCGAAGATAAAGCAAACGTTTATCCTGATTCATTATCAGGTGGACAAAAACAACGTGTAGCAATTGCTAGAGCATTAGCAATGGAGCCAAAGGTAATGCTGTTTGACGAACCAACATCAGCTCTAGATCCAGAAATGGTTGGAGAAGTTTTAGAAGTAATGAAGCAATTAGCTAAAGAAGGTATGACGATGATTGTCGTTACACACGAAATGGGCTTTGCTAGAGAAGTTGGTGATCGTGTAATCTTTATGGATGATGGCTACATTGTTGAAGAAAATGAGCCTAAGCTACTATTTGAAAACCCACAGCATAATCGAACAAAATCATTTTTAAGTAAAGTGCTATAAAGTAGAACTTATAGGAATATAGAGCCGGCAGATTATTCTGCCGGCTCTTTTTGATTGGAATTATAGAAACCAATTCTATTCATTTTTTAGAGTGACCAGGCATATGTATGTTTTAAAGGGGTTGGTACTTAGTGAGGAGATGGAGATATCGCAGGAGGAGCTCGTTTCGTCGAAAACCATTAAGCTTCCCTAAAGTATTATTTTATTCGTTTATTATCTTTCTACTATTGAATTTACTTTCTCTGTGGATTGTCAATCGATCTATTACGCCCATTATTAAAGAGGTTGCAAAAACAGAGGTTAAAAGAATAGCTACTGAAATTATTAATGAATCGATAAATGAAAATATCAAAGGTAAAATTGATATAAATAAATTAATTGTTGTACGGGGAAATCCATCCATTTACAGTTTCGATCCAAACGAATATACACGTGTAATGACCGAAACCACTAAGGATATTGAAAAAAGACTAGGTATTGGTCACAATGGTGATTTCTCAAATCGAGACTTTAATCAAATCAAAAGCAGTCAATTAGAAAATATCGTTTATTATCTTCCGCTAGGAGTGGCGACTCGTAATACATTACTTTCAAATGTTGGACCGAAAATTCCTGTTGAAGTCTCCTTGGTCCGAGAAGTGAAATCAAAGATTCGAACGAAAATGACTAGTAGTGGAATTAATAATACACTAATGGAATTATATCTTGATATAGAAGTTGATATCGGTATCGTCATTCCATTTACTACAGATGAAGAACCAATTAAATTAGAAATGCTAATAGGTAGTTATTTACTTCCAGGAAAAGTTCCAGATTTTTATAGTGGGGGAAATAGTATTCCAGTTCCAGCTATTGTACAAGAGAAGGAAGATAAGAAAGAATAACATATGATATGTCAAAGATAAAAAACGTAGCTGATTGCTACGTTTTTTCATCTTTTAGGAATTGAAGTCTAGCTTATGATCTAATCATTGTGTGATCACATCACTTCGAATTGGCGATTCGTCTTTATAGTAAAGCATTTTCTTTTGGAAGTTTTTTAAAAAAGGACTGCAATGAGTTTTCCGTTTGAATATTAGAGAAGTTTAATCCGATTTGAATGGAAGTTTGAGCAACTTCTGGACGTAATCCGGTTAATACTGTGTTAATTCCGACTAAGCGTAATGAATCTACTAATTGGAATAATTGATGAGCAACCATTGTATCAATCGTTACGACACCAGATAAATCGATGATTAACAAATTAATTCCAGCTGCTACGCTTTTTTGAAGCGTAGATTCGATCAAGTTTTGTACACGTTCAATATCCAAATTTCCGATAATTGGTAATAAACCGATGCTCTCATTTAAAGTAATAACAGGTGCACTTAATTCTTTGATTAATAAAGTTTGTTCATTTATACGATTGAATAAAATTTTGAGATATTCATTACAAAAGCTTTCGAAAATATAATCTGTTGTTAAATCTAATTTTGTTTGCCATTCGTAGAAATCATCAATCGACACTTCGTATTGTCCACTATGGGAAAATTCACGAACGTATTGCCATGTGATACTTCTTATGTACTTCTGGTTTTTCAATACTTCATCTAATGTAGTGTTTGATTCTATGCGCTCAGCAGCTCTAATACTTGTTAGTTTTGATATGTTTTCTTTCATTACTGCTTCTTCTTGAAGTAAAGAGTTTGCTATGTGGATAAAATATTCGGCTAATTGCTCCTTTATTTTTTCTTGAATATGAGGTGGTGCGTCTGGTGAATAAAAAGAACCTGTTTTAATTTGTTGTTTGTTTTGCCATTCTAGCGCAAATTCAGTTGCATGACCAATTAAGAAATTTTGTAAAGCGACGGTTTTATTACACACTATTTTCTCAACTCCCTATACGTTCATTATTTAGGATAAAGGAAAGTGTGTCAATTCGTACTTGGCACATATAAATGAAATATTTATCTGAAAAAAATAATGAATTTTGATTTCAAAATATTTGTTAAAAATATGCATTTAGTAAGTAGTTTAGAAGATTATTTGTATACTATTTAATAAAAAAAGATTAATTTTCTAAAAAAATATAATAGTTTGAATAAACTTACGAAAATGTATTGCAAGTTTTATTTGGAAAGTTCATAATTATATAAAATTATTCGTGTATCTTAACAATTAGGAGTTGTCATAATGAAAGTTGTGAAATTTGGCGGATCGTCGTTATCATCAGGAGAGCAATTAGAAAAAGTCTATCGTATCGTTACAGGTGATCCAGAACGAAAGATTGTCGTTGTATCAGCACCTGGTAAAAGAACATCAGTCGATACAAAAGTAACAGATTTGTTAATTGAATGTGCCGAGCTATATTTAAATAATAGTGATGGAAGCAAACCACTTAATGCTGTATTAGACAGATATGCAAGTATTGCTAATGAGTTAAATCTTTCAAGGGATATTATTGATGCAATCGAAAAGGATTTATTAAAGCTATTAGAGGGAGATCGGAGCAAGCCAGAAAAATATATGGATGCTGTGAAAGCTGCAGGTGAAGATAATAATGCTAAATTAATAGCGGCTTATTTTACTAGTATGGGAACCGAGGCTGTCTATGTAAATCCAAGGGAAGCTGGACTATATGTTAGTGATGAGCCTGGAAATGCTCAAGTGCTAACAGAATCATATGATAATCTCTATAAGCTAAGAGATCGTAAAGAAATCGTTATTTTCCCAGGGTTCTTCGGATATACAAAAGAAGGTGAAATTGCGACGTTCTCTAGAAGTGGTTCAGATATTACAGGATCCATTTTAGCGAATGGAGTAAAAGCTACGATGTATGAAAACTTTACAGATGTTGATGCTGTATATTCTGTTAATCCAAATATTGTAGATAACCCTAAAGAAATTAAAGAGCTTACTTATCGAGAAATGCGTGAGTTGTCATATGCAGGTTTCTCCGTTTTTCATGATGAAGCGCTTATTCCTGCATTTCGAGCTGGAATACCTGTAAATGTGAAAAATACGAATAATCCTTCTGCGCCGGGAACATTGATTGTAAATGAAAGACATAATACGAATGGTCCAGTCATAGGAATCGCTTCTGACAAAGGATTCTGCAGTATTTATATTAGTAAATACTTAATGAACCGTGAGCTTGGATTCGGACGTAAATTACTTCAAATTCTAGAGGATCATGATATATCATATGAGCATACACCTTCTGGAATTGATGATATGACGGTTATTTTACGAGAAAATCAACTAGATGCTGATAAGGAAGCGAAAGTAGTAGCGAGAATTTATGAAGAATTACATGCTGATAAGGTCGAAGTAGAGCATGGTCTAGCACTCTTAATGTTAGTAGGGGAAGGGATGCGTCATAATGTAGGTACTACAGCTCGTGCTTCTCAAGCGTTAGCAGATGCAGGTGTTAATATTGAAATGATTAACCAAGGATCATCTGAAGTAAGTATGATGTTTGGTATTAAAGCGGTTAATGAGAAGAAAGCAGTGCAAGCACTGTACAATAAGTTTTTTGTTGGAGTACCTGTCCTTTAATAATAAGTACTTCCGCATAAAGTTAGATTATTGTTTAACTCATATAAAAAAGGATCTCTTAGAAGCCTAGCCTTCTATAGAGATCCTTTTCTTTATAGGTAAGAAAGGATAAAATTTTGGAGCTGGATTAGTTGTCTAGCTTCAGCGCCTTAGCTCCTCGAGGTCATAAGCCGATCTGTCCAGAAGGCAAAGAGTACCTTCTAGCCATCTCGCCTTATGCTGATCTGGGCTGACCAAAGCACTTGCGCTTTTCTTATTATAGGATGGGTGACAATAATCGGGATATAGACTCTTTAAATCGAATTATAAGTGGACGATTATTATATTCTTCAAGAGTTAGTAAACGTGATAATGTTATATCGTGATTAAAGGCCTCTACAAGCTCTTTTGAAACTTTCGAGCTATAAATAAAAGCGTTAACCTCAAAATTTAAGCGAAAGCTTCTAACATCAATATTAGCGGTACCAACAGAAGCTACTTCTTCGTCAACGACAATTGTTTTGGCATGAATAAAGCCATTATCATATATATAAACCTTAGCACCGGCTTTTAACATATCGGCGACATGGGAAATAGTGGCCCAATATACGAAAATATGGTCTGGTTTGTTAGGAATCATAATTTTAACGTCTTTACCTGATAAGCATGCAATTCTTACTGCATCCAACAAGCTCGCATCTGGAATGAAATAAGGTGTTTGTATGAGAACTGATTTTTTGGCGGATAGTATTAGTTTAATATATCCTTGCTTAATTTGTTCCCACTTTGAATCTGGTCCACTTGCTACTATTTGCATACTAATATTTCCGGAGTTACCACTTTCCGGAAATAAGGATGGGTGATAGGCAATATCATGACGATGTGAGGCTTGATTCCAATCTAAAATAAAACGCATTTGCATTTCCCAGACAGCACTTCCGGAAATGCGTAAGTGAGTATCACGCCAATATCCAAATTTTTGATTGAGACCGAGGTATTCGTCTCCGACATTAAATCCTCCTACATAACCGACTAGTCCATCAATAATGACTAATTTTCTGTGATTTCGGTAATTAAGACGAAGGTTAATTAATCTTAGCTTGGAGGGGAAAAATACTTCGACTTCTCCACCAGCTTGTCTTAATTCAGTAAAAGCTTTTTTAGATAATCCTCTCGAACCTAATTCATCATATAGAACTCGTACCTTAACGCCTTGTTTAGCTTTTTTTGTTAGCTCAGCAATGACTTCTTTTCCAAGTCGGTCATTTTTGATGATATAGTATTGCATATGTATAAAATGCTTCGCCTCTCGAATATCTTTTATTAAACGTGAAAATTTTTCTTGGCCATCTGTGAAAATCTTTACATCATTGTCTTCTGATAAGAGTGCACCATTGTTAATCAAGTGCATGTAAATAAGATCAAAATGTTCTCTAGTTGATGGATTGTGAAACGGATAGGTTTGGTTACTTAATTCTTCTCTTTGTTGTTCGATTTTTTCGTTTAAGCCTAATTTTTTTTGATCTTTCCATTGAAACATGTGCTTTCTGGTTAAATCTTGTCCAAATAATAAATATAAAACAAATCCTACTAATGGAATGAAAAATAAAATTAATAGCCATCCCCATGTTGAGGCAGGATCTCTTTTTTCTCGGAAAATAACAACAATTGCTAAAAGGATATTTAGCACCAAAATAATATTAAGAGTAATGCTCCAAAAGTTCATAGTAGTATTTTTTCCTCTTTCATAAAAATGTGCATAGATATTTTCATTATACCCTTTTAGAGGTTTGAAATGTAATTCCAACGTTCAACTAAATGAATAAGAATGATTCTATAAGGGTTTTTATTCGTAAATTGATACAGGAAATAGTAAGATAAACAGAAAATATGTGAAATTTTTCTAATAAATTCTTGGCTGTTTTCTCAAAA